>NZ_BAAGQN010000007.1:485309-536570 GCF_054783455.1 Simplicispira piscis | reverse complement strand
CCAGTCAGACTGCCATGATGGTGGCCTGACTTAAACCAACTGGCCTCCACGAAAGCCGGGGCGATTCAATGTTGGGAGGAGGCTCTGGCGCATCAAGCCGAGCCAATACGTTGAGAACGTGCTCGGTGCTGAGCGCGCCCGATTCGATCACCAACTCCACCGCCACCAGCACCGCTTCCAGTCCGTGGCTGGACACGCAGTTGAGCACCTGCGCCATGGTCTTTTCACCGCCCTCATGGCGCATCAAGCCTTGTCGCAATCGCTGCAAAGGCGTCGGCATGTCTGCAAAGGGCGCGCCATTTCTCAGGGCACCAGACTTGCGCTGAATCAGCGCAATGTAGTGCTGCCAGTCGTAGCAGATGTGGCCCCGGTTGGGCAGCCTCTCGTGCCGTGCCACGATCATTTCGTCGCTGGCGATCTCCACCCGGCCGGGGTACAGCCGGGTGCTCACGCGCTGGCCTGCCAATTCGCACGGCACCGAGTAGCGGTTGCGCGCCACCGCCACCAGGCAAGTGCTCGACACCTTGGCTGAGCGCTCCACATAGCCATCAAAGGCTGTCGGCATGGGCATCAGTTCCGCGCGCTCCTGCTCCAGCATCTCGGCCACGCTGAACGCCTTGTACTCTGGGTGGCGCACCTCCTCCCACAGACTGCGGCAGCGTGCGCCCAGCCAAACATTGAGCTCGGCAAAGCTGCCAAACTTCTGCTGCTGCGCCTCCAGCCAGATGCGCCTGCGGCTGTCCTGCACGTTCTTCTCCACCACGCCTTTCTCCCAGCCGCTGGCTACGTTGCAGAAGTCGGCATCGAATAGGTAATGTGCGCACATCACGGCAAAGCGTGCGTTGACGATGCGGCCCTTGCCACCTTGTCCGCCTTTGCCGCGCGGGACCTTGTCCACGGCCGTCTTCATGTTGTCGTAAATACCCCGGCGAGCCACGCCACCGAGCGCCGCAAAGGAACGGGTGTGGGCGTCAAACAGCATCTCGTGACCCTGGCTGGGGTAGGCCACCAGCCAGAATGCGCGGCTGGCGCACAGCTTCATGTGCGACACCTGCATGCGGTGGTAGATACCGCCCACCACCAAGCCCTCTTCGCTCCAGTCGAACTGGAACGCCTCGCCCATCTCGAACTTCAGTGGCACGAACGCCCGGGCGTCCTTGCCAGCGTCGACGCGCCAGGCCCGGATAAAGTCCGTGACGCGGGTGTACCCACCCTCATATCCGCTGGTCTTGATTTGCGCAAACAAGGCGCGTGCCGTGCGACGGTTCTGCTTGGGTCGATGCGCATCGGCCTTGAGCGACTGCTCCAGTTCGGCCACATACGCATTGAGCTTGTTGAAGCCCGCCGTGCGGCTGTAGACGGGCTCCTTCACCTCCTCTGGCTTCCTCAGCCAGCTTCGCACCGTGTTGCGCGATAGGCCCGTGCGCTTGGCTATCTCATGCAACGACACCTTGTCGCGCATGTACATCCGTCGAATTCTTCCCAACATTTCCATGGTGATCACCTTGCATTTTCCCTGCCCAATATTTAGGCAAGGCAAGTAAAACACCTGGGTCAGTTTTGAAGCGGCACATGCCCTCTAAGTGGGTCAGTTTTCAGTCGGCGGCAACACCGTATGTATTGACCGCTGTCTGACGCATTTGCGCCACTGAAAACTTCCAAATTGGACGTCAGGCTTACAGTCTCGACATGACGGACAGAAGCTCAAGTCAGAAGACCGGTTCACAGGGGCAGAAGTGGCTCCATGCCCACGTCGAGGATCATCCGCATTGGCTGTCGCGAGAGCTCAGCGAAGACTTCGGCATCGACGCCGAGTTTGAGATAACTGACCCCAGCGTTTCCGGTGACATCCTGAAGGTCCAAGTCAAATCATCTGAGCAGGTAGAACGGCGGGACGGGGCGATCAAGTTCACCATCGAGCGAAAGTATCTTGAGTATGCGGATGCGTGTCGATATCCGCTCATCTTGGTTCGCGTTGACACAACTTCCAAAGAGGCTTGGTATCTGTGGCTACAAGACTGGTTGCTTGCCCAACGCGTGACCGGCAGTCCCTTGCTGACAGAACAAGTGTCCTGGACGGCGTGGGTGCCCGAGACTCACACTGTCGCCGCTGGACTTGACGGTGAACTGAAGAAGATTGCGCGCTGGGAGGGTAGCTCGCAGCTAGCGCTCAGCCTACGCGATGCCCTGCATGCCGCAGTCGCGATTGGGGACAGGCACATGGTGCTTGTGCTGGCCGATGCTTTGGCATCATGCGCCGATGGTCTTGGGCGAGCAGGTCTCAACGCCGTGATCGACGAGGCCATCAAGCTCGGTGATCGCATGCGCGGGACCTGCGAAGGAAACGTAGTCGCCGATAAGCTATTCGCAATGGTTCGCCGACGCGGAGCAGTTGTAGATGCTGAGACCATCGATCGGCTTGTCTTGCGAGGCGACTCCTACTCACGTGCAGGCCTCACGTCGCTTGCCATCATGTATGACGACCATTTCCAGCACATCCGTTCGCTGGGTCTTCCACATCGCTACACTGGCATGGAACCTCGGGTCGCCTACTACTGTGCCTTTCGCGAGGCACATCCCGAGCACAATTCCGGGGACGTAACAGTGGATCCGTCTGCATTCACGTTCGCTGGCCTTCGGTATCGTCAGCCAGACATGTTCTGGGACAAGTACGCAAACCGCGGCCCGTCGGCGTTACTGGACTATCTGGAGTTAATCGAGACGGATGCTGGCCCGCCAGACGTGGCCTGAGTGCTTGCGAGCGCGTACGTGCCGAGGACACCTGCGTGTAAGTTATCCGACAACCTGCCGGAGGCACGCCTCGAACTCTTCGGGGCTCGGTGACTCAAGCGACAACAGGGGGACCCGAAGCGAAGCGGCGACTGCCGAGCCGTGATCCAACTCCGCGGCGCTGAACGCTATAACTTCATCCTCTGTCCAGCTGTGATCTCCGCGTCCGCCTAGGCGAGCCAGCACAACAGAGGCCGGCGCTTGAAGAAGGACGACCGCTGCGCACTTCAGGTCTGCGAATACATCAAGAGGAATCTGCTGGTGCCGCCCCGACGCCGTGCGGATGACGAAGTGCCCGTCAAGCACAAGCGTGATTCCTCCTTCATGGATACGTCGGGCCGCGGAGACTAGAGCCTGCTGATTCAAGTTTACGTCCGAGACGACCTTGTCGGTTCCCCATGAAGCGAGGCCGCGCTCAGTACGAATGAGTTGACTTGCGCTCGCATACACAAGCTTCAGCCGTTCCGCCGCCGGCTTTGCGAGATGAGTCTTACCCACGCCATGCATACCGCCAATGAAGATCGTCATCAGGCTTCTTCCTGCAAGCCGAATTTCTTGCCCACGCGACGCAACTCGGCGTTGCTTAGGTATCGGAAAGACTGCGGCGCACGAAAACCTTTGAAGACGGATTTCGGTGCGATCGGTTGTGGCGGCTTGGTGACTTCGCCGAGCAAAATGCCGTGGGCTTCAGACTTGCCTTCGAAGTAGCTCAACAGTTCCTTGCGCGCTAAGCCTGGCCCTCGGCTGGCGCACGCGGCCCAAACTTTTGCCGGAGAACCTATGACCGTGCCATCGACGTCGACAAGGCCGACGAGTCGCTGTATCGGTGAGCTTGAATAGATCAACAATAGTCCAACGGGCTGCTTGGCCCAGGACCGGCGGAACTCCACGCGCTTGGTGCCTGCCATGATCTGGTCGGCGAATCGGGGCTTAACCGACAACAAGACCGCCTTAGCGCCCTGCGGCTCTAAGCACTGTAGAAAACGCGACATCGGAAATTTTGGTTATTGATTGAATGTTGCCAGTGACTACGCCGTCATCCTGGAGACGTTGAAAGGACACAGGGTTCGGCAGATGCTCGACGAGCCGGAAGAGAACGACCTTGGTGGGCTCCACGGCCATCTCTTCGATTTGTTTGATGCTGTACACAGTCCGCCGACGCACAAGGCTCGCAATTTTCGCTGCATCGTCGAGGACCTCGAATCGTTCGACCACGCCGAGAGATGTCACGCACTGTTCGTCACCGGATCTATAGAAAAGCAGCAGGTCCCCGGCGCGAATTTCCTTGGTCGCCGCGTGGCACAGGTAGGCCAGCTTGATCGCGTTGCCTATGTTGCCGCCGGACGGGAACAGGAGCGTCTGGAACCCCTGGTAGTCCGAAAACAGGATTCGATGGAAGCCGCTTTGGATGGGAACCAGGAACTTCCGCACCTCGGAGCCAGACTGGTAGTGCGGAAAGAAACGCTGCACATACTCGAAAGGGGACCAGCCAGATTCCGGCGGAGCCGATCTGGGGTGAACCTTCACGAACATCTGATCACGACCGAATGTGCCGCGATCCTCGAATCCGAAGTCCACAAGGAGGTTGACGAGATAGCCATGCTTCTCAATGTCCGCATGGATGAAGACATGCTCGCACGCATTATCGGTCGCGTACCGAAAGGCGGCCTTCAGAAAGAGCTCGCCGATCTTCCGGCCCCGTACTGCCTCACCGACCTTGAAGGTGCAGAGCTTTAAGGCTCGGCCGGCCAACCGTTGTCCGTCGTCGGTGATCCGTTCCTCCGTCTGTATGGCATACACGCAGATTGCGCTTAGCGAACGGTCGTCGTCGCGGTAAACCCATGCCTTTCTGCCTTCTCGTGCCTTGTCTCGGAACCATTCGTCGAACGGTGGATAGCCTTCTCGAAGGCTCCCGAAGAAGGCGCCCGAAAGGTCGGGCGTCAGGCTGTGCAGAGGGACGTCCTGGATGTTGGGCAAGGAGACGTCGTGCGGCTGATGTAGCCGACGAAGCCAATCCTCTGCGGTCTGGATCGTATATGTTCGATCTGCAAGCCCACGCGCGCGAGCTTTGGCCAAGAGACCTCTGTCTTCGGTAACCAGCGCATGGGCGGCATCGCATTGAAGCGCATACAGTATCTCGTTGTCGCAAACATCATTCTGGCCGGTGGTTGCCGTGTTCCACGGGCATTTCGCTGGGCTTTCCAGCGCAGGATACCGGCGCACGTGCTGCAAGTTCCGGGCGCGCCTGTCGGCGTCCGAATCCCGCTCAAAGTCGGCAAGACTTGCCGGGTGGTAAACCAGTTGGTGACCGCCCACTAAGGCGAGGCGATGAAAGCTAGCCAAGCTGTCGCTCAATGCCAAGAACGAGTCCTGAAGCGGAATAAGGACGTTGGTGTCCAACAAAAGCGTCAGTTGCTTCGTCACTAGTTTCCTCCCCTGCGTTTTGCGAGCGTAGCCACTATTGAGTGGCCCTTGTACCGCGAGCATGGCCGTGCGCGGCCTAATCGCTCAGGACGGGTTCAACGCCCCGATGTTCGTTCAGGCCGAGTAAGGCCACCTGCCGACGACCGTGCGATCTTCAGTCTCGATCACGGTCGGCGGCATACCTTCCCGAGCAGTAGTAGCAGCGGTACTCAACGCCGTGGCCATCGTCGGCCCAGGTTTCAAGGTCGCCGGCTGTCATCCGAGCTCCACAACACGTGCAGCTCGCTGGCAGATCGTCCCCCTCCTCGTTCTCGCAAAAATTGCAGCGGTAGCCCGATGAGGACTTCTCGTTGAGGACCATCGTGAAGTTGCCGCACTTCTCGCAGTCGAGGCGTACGGGATCAGCATCGGGGTCCATCGCCGCGCCAGGGTGTGCTTCCTCAACCGCGTCCGCCGCTTTCAGCGCATCGTGCAGCTTGAACTGGTACTCGTCAGATAGCATCTGAAAGATAGCTTTAGTCCCTTCGGGGATTCGCGCCTCCACGTCTACCGCACCGTACGACTCTAGGAACTCAATGACCGAACGGAACAAGCGGCCGATGGTCACACGTGCGGTCGGCACATCCATCTCGAACTTGTGATGCTCTATGTCGTTACGCAGCCGCTTAAGCCAGTCCAAGTCCTTCTTGAAGTCCCCGGAGACGGCATCCTTGTCCTCGTTGTTGATGAAGTTGACGGCCTCCCAAAGACCAATCGTCTTAGCGGTAGCGGGCTTCAGGTTCTCAACGAACGGGTTGGCGTAGATCAGCAGCGGGTGCTTCTCAGTGATGTGGTGCTTGAAGATCAGCTCGATGAAGTGCGCCATATGCAGGACGCAGAACTTGTAGGCCTTCAGATCGCCCTCGTCGCCCTCCTCGAACTTTTTCAGCGCCTCTTCCAGGCTGTCCATCGCGTTGTCTAGCAGGTCTAGCTTATGGCTCATATCTCGCCCGTTCCAGCCTTAGCCGTAGATTGCAGGATCGAAATGCGGGTGATCTAGGTCAAATCCGTGCTCTTTGCAGATGACCTTCATTTTCTCGCGGTCGTCGTCCAAAAGCGCTAACTCGTCGTAGCTGCGGTAGTAGAGAGCTTTGGCGATGGCCAGCACGATGTCCCTGCGACTGTGCGGGCGTTCATGAACGTAGATCGGGAAAGCGCTGTCGGGGAACGTGGCAGCGTGAAAGACGTTGAACGCGCCACCACCACGGTTATTCACGTACAGCTCACCACGCCCCTGAAGGAATCGCCACTGCGGGTTCTCATACGAGGGATCGACGCCAACCACCGGGCACCCCCGATAGACCACACGGGAAATCTTCTCGGCGATGCTGCTCGCGCCCTCCTTGGTTTGCAGAGCAATGATCCCAGACAGCCCGGGATTCCATCCGTCCAGTTGTGCCTTCGTAATGCCGTGCCAGAGAGGAAAGAGTTTCTTGTCATGCTCGATGTGCTGGCGGTGGAGCACATCAAGCTCGTAGCTGGTCCATTTCTTCTCGATGTAGGCGGGCGACAGGAGCAGCAGCCCGTACTGTGAAGCAGCCAAGCCGGCATTGATCGAGTCCAGCAGCTTGCCGCCGACTTCCAAGGTGACGGGCGCGAACCAAACGGATAGGCCGAGCCACTTCAGTGACTTCGACAACTCGTTGGCGAATTCCTCGTCTTCTGTCGCATACGAAATGAAGACGTGATATGGCTTCTTCATGCTGATCCTCCCCGATCAGCGCAGTTTAGCTAATCGGTTATCAAGGCTAGTTAGCCCGGCGGTGCCACGTCCCCCCAGTTCTCGTTGCGATCGACATAGAGCGGACTCTGCTCGTCGTGTTCCTGCAGCCATGCGAGGTACCCGTCAATCTCCGGGCCTCCGAGGTTGATCGCAAGCTCGACGCCAAAGAGCGCGAAGACGAAGAACCACTCCCGGCTTTTTGTGACCAGGAGGTCGAACTCGTGAACCGTCTGAACTGATCGACCGTCCGGCTCGATGATTAGTCGCTCGCTGTCGTAGATCCGGCGGATGTGGTGCGGCCAATCTCTTGGAACGCCGCGCCTCGCGAAGTTTCGAATCAGATCAAGCTGAGGCTCATCGACAAGGTAGGCGATGCCATCAGGGTAAGCGAGGAGCTTGTAAGCCATGGCCTCAAGGGCCATCTTTGCGAGGAAGCGCGAGGTAACTCGCTGCGGAGGCATCTCCACCCCGCCGGCAAGAATCAGCTCACCGCTCTTGAGGTTGGCAAGGTGGCGCAGCCCGTCTGGCTCGAGATCAACCCTCAGGATGCGTGGATCACGAGGATTGCGGTGCAACACTGCAGGAAATCCGGGCTGCAGAACCGCCTCGCTTGTCGGCACGCGACCGCGTTTGTTCGGTATGACCTGGGTAAATCTGAGACGGGCAATTGCCGGCGAGTCCAGAAACGGCTTCTCGACCTCACGCGCGAAGTAGTTGTTGCATGCGTCACACACGACGCCTCTGGGCAACACATGCTGGGTGTTCCACAAGCTCTCAGGGATGATGTGTTCGACGCTCTTGGAAGAGGTTGAGTCCATCCGGCAAAAAAGGCATCGCATGAGGGAACATTGTTGCGAAGATGCAGCCTCACAGCAACGACCGGTCTGCTCAACAGCGGTCGTTGATGCGGCCAACCGGGAACGACTCAGATCAGCCTGAAGCGGTCAACTGACGAGCTATGACGGAAATGCACTTTCTCTGAGAAGAAAATTTCAGTGCAAGCGCGTTCCAGCATGCAATCGAACTTCTTGACTGCAGGGAGTTTCCTGGAAACACGACCCGACAACCGAACTATTCTGGGTAATTAAAGTCGTAAAAACAACTCTAGCATTCATGCGGGTTTCCAGGCTATCAATTTTTGAGTGGTGCCGACTAAAGTCGTAAACACCCAGAGTTCCCGGATTCCGCTCGACTCGCATTCCGTCAAGCCAGCCGATAACTCCCCTTTTGCCCCTCGCGTACCGTACCCAAAGCGATCACGCGGCGGATTGCCAAACCTACCGAGCCCAGCGGAATCCCTGCTCCTTGTGCAACTGCCGCATGAGAAAAGGCCTTCCAGCTGCGCCGATCCAAGACCGTCTTGAGATAGGCCAACACCTTTTCATCGTTGGCACTCACACGCCGAGGCGGGCTTGCTGGTGAGGTGGCTGTCTTAACCGGCGCCCTGCTCTTGAGCGCCTTTTTCTGCCGCGCAGGTTTCACGACCACATCCTCCGCACTTTGAACGCTTGTAGCGTTTGCACGTCCACGAGAGCGAGAGCTGCGATCAGAGAGCGCCACCAATACCGGCGTGTCGGCTGCAACAAGTTCCGCTGCAGATCCGTACATGGTCTTGAGTTGCTCTTCCAGCGCCTGTAATTCGTGCGCCATCCGGGCAATGGAGCGTAACTGTGCATAGGCGCGATCAGCTTCATTGCTGAAGGGTTCGCTGGCGACGATACCAACTAGACGGTTCGCGTTCAGTTGTGCTTCCTGGGCAAATGCTTGTCGAGCTGCATACAGGCTTTCACCAGCCTGCTGCAGTGCAAGTAACGTCGAAGGGGCGATAGACATAGAGGCTCCAGAGTGCATCACTGCCGACTGAGCAGCCTGCAGTGATTTCGTGAAAAATTCGAGTGTATGGAAACAAGGTCAGTCCTGCTGAGCGCGCCTCAGTCCTGCCCTGCTCCTAGAATCGATTCGTCTGTCTGGACTCCCCAGCCAGAGAACCTCCACCCTTTGACCTCAAGAGATCCAGCATGGCCACTGCAAAGAAAGCTCCCGCCCCCGCCAAGAAGACCGCAAAGCCGACACCCGTTGCCAAAAAGGCCGCTGTGGTCAAGCCCGTGGCAGCCGTCAAGCCCATCAAGACGGTTTTCAACAAGACCACCCTGGTGGCGCATTTGGTCGAGCAATCGGGCGTCGAGCCCAAGGCCGCCAAGGCCGTGCTCGCTGCGCTGGAGTCGGCGATCCTGGGCTCAGTGCACAAAAAGGGCTCCGGTGAATTCACCTTGCCCGGCCTGATGAAGATCGGCCTGCAGCAAGTGCCCGCCAAGAAGAAGCGCTTTGGCAAGGATCCGTTCACCGGCGAAGAGCGCTGGTTCCCCGCCAAGCCCGCATCGGTCAAGATCAAGACGCGCGCACTGAAGAAGCTCAAGGACGCGACGCTCTGAGCCCTGTGCAACTTGGCGCTGCCCATGAGCAGCGCCAATTGCTCACTCCAGCAGATGTAGCGACAGCGCGGTTAACGCGGCGGTCGTGCCCCGCAAGAAATGGCGGCGAGCGATAGGCAGAGTGCTATGAGACTTTCGCTATGACTGGCCTTCATCCGCACACCGGATGGGACTAGCGGTCAGTTCCAGTTGGAATCGTTGGACTTTGCTTCCCGACGTGTCTCGGCTTCCTTGATGAAGGGGCCAGGCCCCGCCTTGGTACTTGGATTCTCAAGCGCGAAGGCGCAATCGAAGTACTTCTCAGCGTCAGCCCAAGAGGCCTTCTCCTGCCACAACGTCAGAAATGCTCGGCTCACATCAACAACGCTCGGGCTGAATTGCAGTGTCTGAATGCCTAACGCGTTGAACGTGTCTTCATGGTCATGCAAGCTGCCTGATTGGCCTGCATAACTGTAGAACTGCCGAATGCTTCCTGGCTGAGCAAACCGTGGAGCGAATTCGCATGTCGCTCCCGTCTCCGCGTTGCGTCCGGCATGCGCTTCGGAAAAGCTGTCCTGCAACATATGCAATAGAACGCCGATCGCCACCTTGTCCAGGTCTTTCCGTACTTCGACAATTCCTGTCGCAAACAGGTTGATTGCGGTCAGGTCGCCTGGGAAGTAGCGTTCCAACTGCTCCACCCCGACAGTTCTGATGAAGCGATCTTTGGGGATGGTGCTGGTCCCGATGCCCCACAAAAACTGCGCCCACATTTTCATGCGGCGCACCGTATCCGAGGCGGCCTCACCATCAAACGCAGCCATGGAATGGAAGAACTGCAGGTCCCCGAAATGTGACCGATACAGCAGATAGTCGCCAGGTCCGAAGGCCGGCTCACCCGGTTTGACTGTGATTCGCTGCTTAGCCGTCTTGTCCGCATCGGAGAACAATGTCTTCCAACATTTCGGCTGAGAGGTCGAACGTAACGTCACCTTGGGATTGCAGTCCACAACGCGCGGAGGCGCGGACTTGCTCAGACCAAATGGCGGATCGTCTGGCCAACGCACCCCATACAGCAGCACCTGGTTCTGACGAATGGCATCTGGCGTGAGGCACTGGGATTCGAAGCCTGCTTGCACTATGCAGTCGAGCGCATTGAGTGTGATGGCTTCATGAACAGGGTTCTTGATCATTGGCAGCGCATTACCGACAACCCATTGCCCAATTCCATCCATCAGTTGACTATCGCCAAGATTGGCCAGCTTGCGATCGACATCCGTGATGCGTGGCAATATTTGGAACGCACACGCAATAGACGGCAACATGCAAACTGTCACGACAGCAGCCGCGAAGCGGCGCACAGCAAGACATTGCTTCATGAATCCTCCCTTTTACCCTCTGCCGCGCAATCTTGGGCGTGTTTTGAAAACTAGACAAGTAAGCAACGCGACTGCTCCAGGCTGCGAGCCGTCGGTTACACACCTGCTGTCTACGACTGCTGCCGTCCATGGCATGGCATCCTTGCCAAGGAGGAAGACACGGTTGTTTGCTCGCGACTTTGATCGCGCAGCCAGCTCGCTCTGTCGTACACAAAGCCCGGGAATTCCTCTGCCAACGTGGTTTTGCGCAAGATGAGGTTGCGGGCCAGGTAGGCCACTTCTGCGACTTCTTGCTCATTGCGCACTTCAAGCGGTGCCACCAGGGTCACGCCCATGGCCCAACTGAGGCGCTCCCATTTCCATGACGTGCGAACTTCCTGGTCGATCCCATCCCGCATCAACCGTTCTTCAATCTGGGATAGCTTGGCGTAGTGTTGGCTCTGCGCCTCCGAAGGCTCGCGACTGGTGTAACTGCTCCGCTTTTTCCGTCGGCCTGATTTGCCAACTTTCTTGTAGTTCTGGGTTCCCCCTTCGGTCAGCCAGCGATCCCGGGGACCGTCACCAGCCTCTTCCCAAGCCATAGAGCAGATGGCTTCTTTGAAGATGTCCCGAGGATGCCGCCACCACACCATGATGCGCCGTCCATTGAGGATGAAGCCCACATCATCCCAGTACGAAAGGCTGTCAGGCCCCATGTTCCAGTACGCATGAGGGATGTACAGGCCACCCTCTGACAGGCGCCACTGGTGCGTGCGGTGGTACTCACGCATGCGCCTGCCCAGATACTCATAATGCGGATTCTTCATGCGGATCCTTACCTAAAGGAACGATGTGAACACTCAGCGCGATTGGTCAGGACACAACCTGCGAGGGATGTATGGCGATGACAAAAGCCCAGGCTACCACCACGAATGATATGGGTGACAGGGAGCTGCAGGATCTGCTGCAGGACTGGGATCGCATTGCACCTGTGGGTCGAGAATTTGGCAGTCCAGACTATGAGCGCCTCGAAGAGCTCGACCAGCTTTGTCGCGAGGTCATCTGTATTAGCGAAGATGGCTCCTGAGTGACGGCCAACTGATAGTGTGTGAATCTATATGAAAACCGTTTTCTTGGACTTCGATGGAGTGCTGCATCCGGAGTTCTGTCATGAATCCAAGCATTTTTGTTGCCTTCCTCTGTTCGAAGAGGTGTTGCGCAAAGTCCCGGATTGCGAAATTGTGATCGCCAGCACGTGGCGCCTTCAGACTCCAATTGATGTATTGCGGGCGCACTTCTCTCACGATTTTTCCCCGCGAATTGTCGGTGTCACAGCGCAGCTTGAGAAACTCAATGACATTCCGGATTCATTGGTCGGATACCCAAGGGAGGCGGAATGCCAAGCATGGCTGCGCGCACATGACCGAGTTGCATTCCCATGGTTGGCTATCGATGATCGCTCCTGGCTTTATCGTCCATTCAATCGGTCGCTTTTTTTGGTGGACGGCAAGACCGGCTTAACCCATTCCATGGCACAAGAACTAGGCGAGCGACTACGCAGGTTGTAGTGCCAAACAATTCCCTCTTCATGACTGCAGTGCATCTGATTCGAGTGGCCGATCAGATCATGGGCATCGTGCGTGAGCGTCGGAACGGGGGGGCATTCAGGGAGAAATCTACCTAGACGCAAGCATTTTCACGGTCTGTGTCAGCGTTGATGTGGCACTTTCTGTCGGCCCGTTTCCATCAGTGATGCCTAAACTGGAAGGGACGGCATCTGGAGCCCGTCCATCGAAGATTTTTCTTTCTGGCGCCCTGCTACATTCGCTCATGCTCCGCCTCATCAAACCCATCCTGCTCGGCCTGCTTATCGGTACCGCCCTGATGATTGCCACTTACGTCTCAGCAGCGATGGGTTCTGCCCCGGCAATCAATCTGCTGATGAAGATGACGCTGCCATCATTCAATGTTGCAGCGATTCTGTCGGAGCCTGTGGCACCAGATGACTTAGAGCGAGGAGGACAGCAACTCGACATCTTGCTCTTGGTGGCATGGCTGCAGATCAGCCTGATCTCAGCCGCGATAGTTGCAGCAGCGCGCGCGGTACTCGCACGCCCAAAATAAACCCCACCCACTCGGGTCCCCCAGCCGACGGCCAAGGCAGTTTTCATATGTCCGCCCAAAGCCAGCGTGCAATTCGCTGAATCGCCCAATGCAGTTCATCGCCTCCAAGTTCGTCGTGCTGGCGGTGGTCGGGCGGGGAACTCCCTTCAATTCAAGACACTTTGCACGAACGAGTGCATTGCATTCATCTGGCGTGCAGATCAGAATAAACCATGGTTCTCGAAGACGATATCGCTACCCTCTCCGAACTTGTTCAGCGTATGGTCGATGAGTCAGGAACGCCAGTAGGTTTTGACGCGCTGTCCTGGCTTGACCAATGGCTGTTGGAATTGGCGCCGGCATTTGGTCATCGTCGTCCGCTGGATGTTCTCAGCGAACCCGGCGGGCTGGATTTGGTGCGTAGCCATCTTCTGCGCGCGCAGTCCGGTGCCTATTCCTGAGGGCAATTGTGGTGCTCCCCATTAGTCATCAACCGATTGGAAACAACCCACCCCTACCGTTCCGCGGGTATCGTTACCCTCAGGCAGTTGCCCGAAACCGCCAAGGGGACGATCTTTGTGTCGCTGGAGGATGAGCATGGGTCCACGCAGGTCATCGTGTGACGGCACATAAAGGAGAAACAACGGGAGGTGCTGCTCGGCTCGCGGTTGCTAGCGGTCAAGGGGCACTGGCAGCGCGAGGGGGATGTGTGCAACCTGATTGCGGACAGGCTGGCGGACCTGTCGCCGATACTGGGGCGGCTCGCTACCGAGAGCCGGGATTTCAAGTGAGGGAAGGGCGATGACGCAGGCACAGTTGTTTGGCGAGACACCCATCGAGTCCTCCATTGAGGGACTGGTGTATCAGTCTGAATTCCTGAGCCAGGAGGAAGAGCTGGAGCTGATCGCCGTGATCAACACGCTGCCGCTGCATGCGGCCAGGTACAAGCAGTATCTGGCGCGGCGGCGCGTGGTGAGTTTTGGTGGATCTTTTGACTTTGATACCAATCGCTTGCTGCCCGGGATTGTGCTGGACCCGAGGCTGCATGGCCTGCGGGACAAGGTGGCTCGGTGGATAGGAGCCGACCCCTGCGACCTTGTCCACGCACTGGTGGCGGAGTACGCGTCGGGTACACCCCTTGGATGGCATCGGGATGTACCTGACTTTGAAACCATTGTGGGGGTGTCGCTGGGTGGGCGTGCCACGCTTAAGTTCAGGCCCTATCCGGACGCGCCAAATACGCGCAAGGTGGTGCAGCTTGACGTCGCTCCGAGGTCGATCTACCGGATGGCTGGTGATGCGAGGTGGCGGTGGCAGCACTGTGTGGCGCCGACTGCGGAGTTGAGGTGGTCGATAACCTTCAGGACAAAACTCGCTGAAGCGTGGTGTGAGGAACGCTTGGCGTGACGGACCGGGTTGGTGCCATTTTCATGTTTTGGCGGTCGAGGAGACGGCAGTACTTCCGAAACGGCCGTGGCAGATGTTTCGCATTGAGCGGGTACATGGCGCAACGCAGGTCAAAGTTAGCGTCCACAAATGCCAACGAGCAGATCGACCTCACCAGATATTTTCGGGGAGTTTCATGAATCCGAGTTGCTCGCACGCCCGTGTTTTTCGCAGTTCAGTAGGTGGTTCAGCGAACCCGATACATAGCGCAGTCTCATTTAGGCATCAATAAGCGTTCTTACGATGTGTGAATGGACGCAGCAACGATGTCACTTTGGACGCAAGGTGTTTTTTAGCCATCTGACAGTTTTAGGCTGAGAGCAGTCTTTCGGAGTCTTCCGCTGGAAGACTGATGCCACCTGAAGCAGGTTGAATTACCGACTCAGGCGTTGGGCTCTGTCTTATCGTTGGTAGGGACAACTCCCTCAATGACCGTCACCCGCAACTGAGTTGCCAAAGCGCGGTATGCGGCAGGAAGTTCTCGCTCAAGGAGCAGCACTACACGAATCTCCAGTTGAGCGTCCGGAAAATCGGCTAGAGCCTGCGCCTCAAGGACGGCTCGGTACTTGACGACCTGGTAAACGCCCCGCTCGTAGTCAGCAGCGTTCCCCTCGGAGATCCTGGACTTCACCTCGACTCCAATCCAGGTCCGATCCGACCTGAACATGACATCCAACTCGTCGGCCGAGCGCAGCGCGTACTCGACCTTGGCCTCCCAATCAGCTCCCGCTCCCACCAGTTCGGGATGGTCGCGCACGTAGTGCTTCAGCGCCAAGTGCGCTTCGGACTCCCCGCCGCCCCAACCACCTGAAAGTTGCTTCCCACCTAGGCCGACCGGTGGCTCGATCGCGGGCAACCCCGCCAGTCGAAGCACTTCGTTCCACCGACTTCCATACGCGATGACACGCTGAAACTCGGCGGCAATCTTGGCTCGCTTCTCGTCTCGGGACATCGCCTCGTAACCGGGCCAGACACCACTCACGCCCTTGTCGGGCAAGCCCACATTGGGGCCACTCGACAGCACGACAATGCTAGTCAGGAAAGGCGGAGACTCTGGCAATCGGTCGCGTGTGCCTTCGATCAACGCGGTGACCCTACCCAATACGAAGCCCAGTCCGCGCGCCCAGGGCGCGCCATGCTTGTTCCGCCTACCAAGCAGTTCAGCGAGACGGCGGTACGTGATCGGCACCATGACACCGTCTTGCTGCTGAAGCACATGGGCCACAAGTATGGGCAGAGCCATGCGGGCGTAGTCGTCAGCCGACAGGTTGCCTTCTAGCGGCTGAATGACTTCGTGCTCTTCGCTTTCCTCCCCGCTCGCAAGACCATCGGCTCCCGGTACTTCAGTGGTGGCCTCCACCAACTCGAACAACGATGAAGAAAGATTCGGATCTTCCGCATCAGCAAGCCCACGCTGTCTGAACGCATCTTCGATGTGGAGCCTTTGCTCGAGCTCGTACAGACTGAGGCCGATTCGCCCCTGCAGCTGATGTGCCCGGTCGAGAAAAAAGTGTTTGACTGACCGCTCACCACGCGCCAAGGCGGCCGTGTTGGGCTCGGCCTCGAAACCGAAGATCGGGAGCTTCTCAGCAACGGCCTTGTTCAGGTTGGCGCGGGCCTGCTGGCCGTGTTGCATGCCAACGCCCTTCCATCGACGGGACCGCCCCCCCATCTTCACGAAACGACGCACCCGGCCCAACTCGGAGTCATGGACATCAACGATCAGATCTACCCAAAGAGTGCAGACCAGCTTGGTACCGTCAGCGGTGAATGCGTTCCATGGCGTATCCAGCCGGGCGTAGTTAGGTCCGCGACGATGGGTGTCGAGACCGCAGGTCTGAAGCCAGAACTCGTGGGGTCCAACGGTTCGTTCTGTCATGTTGGTGTCCGTAAATCGTCAGAGGGCTGAGCCTGCTGCCTGCTTCTCCGTAAACAGGCGAGGCACCAGGTCCAGCACGCGAGCGAGAACCCGCGCATCCCCGCCGAGTCTTCGCTGCGCCTCCTCCGCCTTTGCCTGAAGGAGAGTCTGCAGGCCAAAGCGATCGATGCGTTGGTTTGTCTCGGGGTGCAGCCAGAATTTGCCCGGATCAGCCACCGACACGAGCAAACAGCCGGTACGCGCGTCCCGGTGAGCCATGTACTTTTTGACCAACTGGTCGTCGATCGTGTCGCACAACTCTCGGGCGGATCTTCCCTTTTCACCGATCTTCAGTTCGATAGTCGCTTGGTACCCCGAGACAGCCCTCAGACGAATGTCGGTCTCCTTGCCATCAGCGGTCACAGCCTCCTGGTCTACGGTGTAGGCCTGCCGCGATGCAACTTCCAGTTCGTGCGCGATCATGGGCCGCAGCGTGTTCTCGTCGTTGATAGACGCCCAGCCAGCCCGCGGCGATGTGTCCCTGAGCAACAGTTCCTGAAGGTCGTCCAGCCGATCGACCAGTAACTGCGCCATGTCGGTTGTGGTCTTGGGTGAAAGCTCCTTGCGGGCCAGAAGTGTGGCCACCTCCGTCGGTGTCCAGGCGCTGGAGTCAATCTCTGCAGCAAGGCGCTCCTGAGCCAACGCCGCGATGTGATCTCGCAAGCGCTCGAAGAGCGGATCGGCCGCCAGAGCAAGCTTTGCGCCGAGAGCCTCCGGTCCGCTTACCTTCATCAGAGCATCGAAGATGTGCCGACGCCCGTTCTCAGCAAAATCGCGAGCTCCGGGCGAATAGACGGTGTCGTGGACGAGGTCGTCTTCCGAACTCACGTGCCGATGAAACTCAAGCGTCAGCTGGAGCAACTGGTCAGGCGCCAGCTTGGAGAGCCAATCGGTAAACCCTGGGTCAGTCCGCTCACTGAAAAGTGAACCGATGATACGAACTGCTGTCCCGTTAGGCTCCACGGGAAGTGTTGCCAGAACGGGAAGCGTGCTCTCCACACCGTGCAACGGAGCGAGCGAGAACAAGACCGGCAGCCAGAAAAGCAAGTACGGGCCGGTGCCGGCTGCACGCACCTGAGCTGCAGCCAGTTCCTCCAAAGGACCTTTGATCTCTGGGCCGGCGTGCTCCAGCAGCACGCTCACAACCTGGGACAGCTTCTTTTCGTTCGTCGGCGAATGCGGAAGCTGCATCAATGTCAAGCCAGACCATGCGAGCCAGCCAACGAGACGAGGCAGAAGCAGCTGAGCAACATCCTGCGTGCCGCTCCGCAGGGACTGCAGCACCATCGAGTGCCACCCTGAATCGCCGCCCGCGTCGAGTAGTTCGTCGAGCAGTTCGGCGCCAACTACGGTTTCCACATCGGTGGGGTGCGCCTTCGCGAGGTTGCCCAGCCACCTGGGCAGGCCGTTGAGCTCCAGCATGGCATAGCGAGCAGCGAGTTCCGCTTCGCCGCGCGTCAGCTTGGTCGCCCAGAGAGGATCTTCTGCTTCCGCATAGATGCCGATCAAGCCGATCGACCACACGACGAGATAGGTGTTCTCCTCTCCGAGTCGACGCTCACATCGAACCGTCGGGCGCATGCCGCGCCAGTAGGCCATCAAGGCAAGCCTCAGCTTGTCTGTGATGTTGCCTCCGAACTGGGAGATCAAGAACGCACGATCCCATCGCCCCTCGTCGCCGTTTTGGCCCAGCTTGCGCAAGACCAGCCAGATATGCCAGATCGTGCTGTCTCTGCGACCGGGCCCTAGCGCCAGCGCGGGCTGCTCAGCCAGCTCTCGCCTGATCCGGGCCCAGGCATCCCGCTCGTCGGTACGCTTCTTGGCCTGGCGCTCTTGCCTTTTCCGCTGCTCTTCCTGCATCTTCAGGAACTCAGGGCTTGGCTGGTTCGACGCGACGATCGAGTTCAACTCGTCGGTCAGCGCGTTCGAGTCAGCCACGGCCCCGCGAAGAGCGCCCTCGCCGTCCTTGAGGCTTCCCTCGATCGCGTGGAGGTGCGCGGCCAGGTGCAACAGAACCGCTCGACGCTCATGCGACATCTGTACGTCGGCCAGCGCTGCCCGTACCCACGGGCCGTCCCGCTCTAAGGTGTAATTCAGTGCTCCGTCATAGACGATGCGAACCAGTCGGTACCTGGCACTGCGATCGCCGCCAAGCGATTCCACACAGGCCAGATCTGCCCCGAAGACCCGCGGTCGCCAATCATTCGGCAGCGAGTCGAGCAGCGCACTCAGTTCGGTCTTGCCCTTCCCCAGGCCGGAGGACGCGTCGGTCGACCGCCTTGCAAGAACCGAGGCCGCGATCAGTGTCTCGCTAACGCTTCCAAGTTCGAGCAACCTGAGGCACAGCGAGCGCAGGATGCTCGACATTTCAAGCCGCCCATCGGCCTCTTGAAACTCTTCCTCGACCGCCGTCATCCCCCCGCGTGCAAGCCGAAGCACATCGGGCAACAAGGCTTCAAGGCGGGCTTGGTTCAAGTCGGCCTTCTGGATCACCCGGGCGACACTGTCTGCGTAGCCCCCACGATCCCTCTTTTCGCTGCGCACCCTCGCCAAGAGCTGAACGAGTTGGGCTTCGGTGACGTGTTCCGGATACAGCATCGTCCCGACCCAACGCGCCAGTCGTTCGGACCACCCCGGCGCCAGCATGACGATTGCATCGACCATCGGTGCAAGGCGGGAATCGCCCAGGGCCGCAAGCGCTTGCAATGCCTCGAATCGCTCGCGATCGCTGCAAGATGCGTCCGCTGCAACGTGTGCAACCAGGTCTGCGCACGCCTGCATGTGGCCGGCGCTCACAAGCCGGAGCAGCAGTTCCCTGACCTCAGGCGCCTCGACGCCAGCAGCCCAGGCAGATTGCACCGTGCCGGCGAGGCCAAGCTGCGCCAGCCGCGCCACCTGCAGATTCGGCACTTCGAGGCCACGCCAATGACCCTTGCCGTATCGCGCCACGAAGCCGAGCAACGCGCGCTCCCGCTGCAGATCCGTGAGCGACTCAGGGTCGCCCTGGGTCAGCAGGGCGTCCGGCTCGATCTTGACCACCCGATCGAACATGTCGGGCCGCAGCAAGGCAAGCCACCCGGCCACGGGCCTCATCGACGGCCGGAGGATCGTCTCGTTCGAACCCGTGAGTCCGAACAACATGCGGCAGGCAGCCGACTGGACCAGCAGCCCTGCCTCGATGAGGTCATGGATCTGGCGGGCTGCGAGAAACTCCATCACCGACCGATGGTGGAACCGGACCCTGCCGTATCCGCCCTCGACAAAGATCGGGCGCTCCAAGAGCGTCAACACCTCGTTGGGGCCCCAGTCCGCCAGCAACTCACGCGGATCGATCGGCGCAGCGCCTGACGAGTCGCCGTCCGATCCAGCGCTGTGCCGGATGGTCAAGCGCCGACTCAAGATGACCGCGAGCGCAAGGCGCTGCGAGCCGATCTGCGCCTTCGCAGGTGAAAGCTCCGTCTTTTCACGCCGCTCGGGGCGAGCAGCGAGCCGAGCGCGCACATGGGACTGAATCTGCTCGAAATGCGCACGAAGTCCCCCATGTTCTCTCCAGTCGTCGCAAAGCTCGATCAGGTCTTGCGGCTTGCGAGCGAACTCCCTGGCATGCTTGGCGTCAACGGCTGCCAGCAGAGCCTCTGGATTCTCAACGCCTCGGTATCGCGCAAACTCAATGATCTGCGGTCCGGTCAGCGGCAGCAACTCGACCTCTCGGATGGCGGGCGGGTCGTCATCGATGGTCTTGCTCGGTCCATCCATGGCGATGCGGATGAAATCCTCTTGCGGGTCTTCGCGCCGCACTGGCGCCGGCACGGGCAGGATGTCCCTGAACGCCTGGCGATCGATGGGCACTGGGCGAGCGGTGACGACCACCGTGGCTCGCCCCATTGCTCCCCGAATGTCATGTGCAAATCGACGTAGTGCGTCTTTGAACGAACGATGAACGAGCTGAAGTTCGTCGATAGAGTCGAGGAAGAAGTAGGCAATCTGTGATGAGGATGCCAACCAGTCGGTGAACCGCTGTTGCTCATCTCCGAAAAGGGTGCCGACGACGCCTGCGGATGCAACGCTTTCGAGAGACAGGAAGAACGCTGGCTCGCCCCGGTCGAAGAGTTCCCTCGCCTTCGACTCGCACTCATACGTCTTGCCAGCGCCTGCCTCCGAGACCATGAGAATGCGTTGCGACTTAAGCAACTCGTCCCAGCTGACACCGGATTCGTCGAAGCGTTCACCCCAAGAAAGTTCGAATGCATCGTCTTTGGTGGAGGGTGTTCGCAGGGCCTTGAAAGTGCGATTCATCTTGATTAGGGCTCAGCGGCCAGCGCTTGTTTGACTTTTAACTGTACCCGTCGTCGCCAGTCTGACTGAGAGATCGCTGAGCCCGATCGACACGGCGTCTTCAAGGCTACGAACCGTTGTCTAGCGGACGTTGGCTTTACGTAGGCGAATGGCCGCAACCGCTGCGGAGCCGACTTCAGGCTCAGCTCGGAATTTTGGGCGACATCTAAACGTACGCACCTCCATTATTCGTTCGCACTTGACATCAATCCAAGTGAGCGTGCCATCAAGACGGCCTGTGACCTTTGCTGCACGCCTAGTTTCTCAAAGATGTTTTTCAGATGGCTCTTTACTGTCTCGGTGGAGATGTCCATGGCGCGCGCGATGTCCTTGTTTGAGCTGCCCTGCTCAACGAGTTCAATTACCCGGATTTCGCGTACTGTCAACACGCTGCGCGCTTCGGCAGTAGAACGATAGCCCCTATGGATGGATGCTAGAAGGCCGCGCACGTAGTCGGTCAATTCGCCATCGCATTCTCGGGAGACCAGGAAGCGTGGCAACAGACCATAGAGTTCCTCGCCTTCGTCAAGCACGCTGCGCAGGGCGCCACTACGGTGTGCAATTTGGAGGGCGGTGCGCAGTTGTGTAAAGCATGCCTCTTGTTCTCCCCCTGCCATGTGGGCAATTGCCAGGCAAGTCCCGATCTGCAGTGCACGTAGATCCTGCGATGTAGCCTGCGCTACCTGCAGCAGGCTTGCAAGTGTGGAACGCGCCTCGCTGATCCGCTGGTTGGCTAAGGCAATGCGCGCCGACGCGATGTCCCGCAGCACCAGCAGATCCGAGCGTGCGCATGGTGGATTGGCTTGCGCTTGGCTCGCCAGGCGGTGGATCCGAATGGCGGTGGCATTGGCCTCATCGATTCGCCTTTCGAAGACCAGGAGGCGGATGCGTTCGAGCAACATGGTACCTACCAGCCGATCCCAGCCTCGGTTGTAGCCCATGGCCTCGGCTCGCTCCAGTAACTCAAAGGCTCGGCCATGCTGCCCTTGCAGGTACGCCGTGTTCACCAGCACCTGGTAAGCCTGGGCCAAAGCCTCATGCATAGCAGTGTTGTCGATCAGTGGCAAAAGTGGAGTGAGGAGTCCTTCGGCATCCGAAAATCGGCCCTGCTGGTAGTGCAGCATCGCCATCAGCGGTGCTGCCAATGCCATGGAAACCGAGTGCGCGTCACCATGGCTGTGCGCGCAGCGCAGCGCTTCGCGGACATGGCGTTCAGCCAAACCCAGGCGTGCCTTCTGCAGTTCGATGCAACCCAGCAATGTTTGTCGATACACCGTGGAAAACGCAATCTGCTGTTCGTCGCCGGGCGGGTTGACCACCCAGGGTTGCTCGTACACCCGTACCAGATCACCGCTTTTCCAGTACACGTAGCGCATGACATTGGACATGACGTTGCGTGTGAAGGCGTCGCCCACGTGGCCGCGCGCATGCCACTGCTGTGCGATGGCGTCGGCCTGGAGGGAGTCATCCTGCAGTGCGACATTGACGGCACGGATCGCCAGACATTCCCCCAGCGTGTCGTGCAGGGCCTGGCCTTCAAGCGTCTGGTGCGCAGCATGCTCAATTTCGTCCAGCAATGGGGCAGCCTCCGAGAAGCGCATGGCCAGCGCCAGTCCCCAGGCGACGGCGAGTTGCACTTGAGGTTGTGTGTGCAGAAGCTCTGGCGAAAGTTGTTTGCGCCAGCTGAGCAACGTCAACAGGTCACCTGATTTCACCAGCGCCATGCAGCAATGTGCCAGCCACGTGATGGCTTGATGACTATCGCCCGCGTGCAGGGCGTGGCGTACCGCATCGGTCCACGCGCCTTGCTGTGCGAACCAGTGTGCCGCCCGTTGATGCATCAGGCGCGGATCCACACCCAGGCGCTGGGTTACGCTGGCAAGCAGATGCTCACGCAGCAGCAGGTGGTAGCGAAGCCACCGGCCTTCGCCGTCCATGGGCTCGGTCAGCAGGTGGTACTGCAACAGCACGGAGATCTGAGCGGCGCTGTCCTTGCTGTCACATACGGCGTCGCACAAGTCGGGGTGGATGCGTTCGAGCACCGCAGTCTGCGCCATGAAACGCACGGTGGGCGTCGGCAGGCTCTCCAGCAGATCCTCGAACAGGGTAGCGAACACCGATGAGCTGCTCCGCGTGCCGTCGGTGTCGTAGGCACCAGTGAGACTTTGGCTGAGCGCGGCCAGACGCAGGGCTGCTGCCCAGCCCTCGGTGCCGGCATGGAGCCGCGCGGATTGCTCTGGCGTGGGCGCTTGTGCGCAGGCCGTGGCTAGGAGGCGTGAGGTTTCCTCCTCATCGAAGCGAAGCGCGGTTGCGTCCACGTCGAGCCACTGACCATGCGCGCGCAGCCGGGCCAGCGCTAGCGGCGGCGCCACACGCGAGGTGATCACGAGGTGGAATTGGGGCGGGGCATGGTTGATCAGGAAGGCCATCGCTTCGTGGATGGCTGGATCGTGCAGCCAATGGTAGTCGTCCAACACCAGGACGGCTTCGCCATCGAAGGATTCCAGGTCGTTGAGCAGCAGCGACACCACGGAGCGCGGCGCCGCCAGTGCCCGACCCTGCAGCAGGGCCAGGGCAGCATCGCCCACACCTTGCCCCAGGCGTTGCAGGGCCTGGGTCAGGCCATGCAGGAAGCGAGCAGGTTCGTCGTCGTCCTGTGACAGGCTCAGCCATGTGCAGTGGTGCCCCTGCGCCTGCCAATGCGCTACCCAGGTAGCCGCCAGAGTGCTTTTTCCAAAGCCGCCAGGGGCAGTGAGCGTCACCAGCCGCATTTGCAGTGCTTCGGTGCGTACGCCGTCCAAGCGCTGGCGTGTGATGGTGCCTGGAGGTGGCCGCATAACCCTGATCTTGGTACGGAGAAACATGTCCGATGTGCTGCTGGGCATGACGCGAGTCTAGTCAGCACCACTCAGCGACCGTGAGAGGGCTTGTCCTATCACCTGCCATATCCCCCACGGCATCCCCCATTGGCGTTCCAACACCACGCCAACTGGGGGATGGAGCGGGAAGGGAGCAATTTCTACAGTGGCGGCACAGGATTTTTCACAGACCACAGGAGACACACATGGCCTATGTTCCGTTGACGCCCTTGGGCGCCGAGCCCGATTTTTCCGACACCGCAGCAGCCGTCCAAGCCACCGTGCGGCGTTTTGCTACCGAGGTGCTGCGCCCCGTTGGGCGCAAGCTCGATCGCATGACGCCAGAAGAAGTCATTGCTCCGAACTCCCCCTTATGGGACGTCTACCGCCAGTTCGCGATGCTGGGGTTCGGCGTGGACGACTTGCTGGCGTTGGAACCGTTTGAACGTGCACGCACCATGGCCATCCTGTTCGAGGAATTGGGCTGGGGCGATTCGGGTCTGGCAATCTCGATAGGAGCTGGATTGATTCCCGCCATGATCAGCGTCATCCTGGGCAATGGTTTTTGTCGTGGCATCGCCACGGATGCCAAACTGGGCTGCTGGATGATCACGGAGCCCGACCATGGCAGCGATGCGCTGGATCCGGCGCGCATGATCTTCCACCCCCAGGGTGAGTACGGGCGACCCAATTGCGTGGTGACGGTGAAGGGCGATGAGCTCGTCATTACCGGCCAGAAGTCGGCCTGGGTGTCCAACGGCACTATCGGACAGGTCGGCATCCTGTATGCCGCCTGTGACACTGGCAGCGGGCCGGATACGCGGAACGGCGCGGTGGTCATCGTACCCATGAACACGCCTGGCATCACACGCGGCAAGCCGCTGGACAAAATGGGCCAGCGTGCGCTCAACCAGGGCGAGATTTACTTCGACAACGTGCGCTTGTCGCGTGAGCACCTGCTGGCCGGTCCGGAGCAGTACCAGCAAGCGACCTATCTGGTGCACACACTGGCCAACGGGTTGATGTCAGCCACCTTCACCGGCTGTGCGCGTGCGGCCTACGACCTGGCGCTGACCTATGCACATGAGCGCAAGGCGGGGGGCGTACCCATCATCCGCCACCAGTCGGTGGCGTACCGGCTGTTCCACATGTTCCGCAAGGTCGAGGCCGCGTGTGCGCTTTCGCGCCGGGTGCTGCACTACAACTTCCAGACTCCGGCCATGGCTTTGCAGGCGGCCATGGCAGCCAAGGTCACGGCAACGCAGACAGCATTCGAGGTGGCTAGCGAATCTCTGCAAATGCACGGCGGCAACGGCCTGGCACACGACTACCCGGTGGAAAAGATCCTGCGCGATGCGCGTGCCTCACTCATCGAGGACGGCTGCAACGAGATCCTCGCCATCAAGGGCGGATACCACCTGATAAACCCAGACCTGCTCTGAACCCCATTCAACCCACAAGGAGACACAACCATGGCATCGCAATACCAAGTCGTTCTGTATGGCGCCAGTGGCTACACCGGCAAGCTTGCCGCGTGGAAGCTCGCGCAGCGCGGCATTCCCTTCATCGCCGCCGGACGCAACGCCGCCCGCCTGCAGGCCGAGATGGCCAAGATTCCCGAACTCGAAGGCCATGACTACCAGTGCGTGGGCGTGGCACATGACCGCGCCAGCCTGACGGAACTTCTGCGCGGGAAAAAACTGGTTCTAAACATCGTCGGCCCCTTCATGCAGCTGGGTGAGCCGGTGGTACAGGCGGCCTTGGACGCAGGCTGCCACTACTTCGACACCACGGGTGAAACGGACTGGATGCTGTTCCTGCAAAGAGAATATGGCGCGGCATTCGAGCGCAAGGAACTGGCGCTGTGCCCGGCCAATTCCTATATGTGGACCGAAGGTGCGATCGCCGCCGAAATCGCACTGGAAACACCCGGCATCGACTCGCTGGATTTGATGTACTACGGCGACGCACAAATCAGTGTGGCCTCGACCATGTCGTTCTTGCGCATGTGCACCAAGCCCATGTATTACCTGAAGAACGGCGAATTAGTGCAGTGGCCCTGGGCGCAGGCGTATGACGTGGCTGTGCCTGGTGTTCATCGCGTCTTGAAAGGCATGCCCTGGGGCGGTGCGGGTGAGCCTGTGTGGTACCACGGTGATGCGCAGGTCAAGAACTGCCAGGTGCTGTTTGCCCTCGGAAACCAGGAAATGATGATGTCCGTGCTGGGTATCTTGCAGCAGTTTGAAAAGGACTATCGCCACCTTGATGCTGCCGCGCAGGAGCAGGTGACCAACACCATCGGCCAGCAGGTCACGCAGGTCGAACCCCCGCGCGAGACGCCAGAGCTGCATCGTGGGATGGTGTCGTGTCAGGCACGTGGCAACACGCAGTCGGTCAGCGTCATCCTGCGCGGTAGTTGTGCCTACTCACAGACCGGCGTATTTGCAGCCGAGGCGGCACAACGTGTGCTGGGCAAACAACTCAAGGCGGTGGGCTTTGGCTCGGGTGCGCGAATCCTAGGCGCACGCCAGTTGCTTGCAGCGCAGGCGGACGAAGGCTATCTGTCCTGGGAAGTCAAACACCAGTAACGCTCCTCTATGAATAGCCCCCAGCGTCTCACGGATAGGCGCTGGGGGCTGATTTGAAAAATATTCTGGGAGCATCCCGTGGAATCGATCTATATCGCTGGCGTCGGCATGACGCCTTTTGGCCGGCATCCGCAATGGAGCGTGAAGGACCTCACGCGCCAAGCTGTCACTGCCGCGCTGCAGGATGCGGGCTGTAGCGCCCGGCAACTGCAGGCGGCGTATTTCTCCAACGCCACGCAGGGCCACATGGAAGGCCAGCACATGGTGCGCGGGCAACTCGCGCTGCGCGCCATGGGGGTGGAAGGCATTCCCGTGATCAACGTGGAGAACGCCTGTGCCAGTGCCAGTACGGCTCTGCACTTGGCCGTGCAGCATGTGGGCAGCGGCGCGGCCGACATCGTCCTCGCCGTGGGCGCCGAGAAGATGTGCAGCGATGACAAGGCACGCATGTTCGCTGCCTTTGACGGTGCCTGGGACGTGCATGACACCGAGGCTGGTCGGGCGCGCTTGTTGGCCATGGGCGAGGGCATCACGCCACCGCCGGGCAGCCAGTCGCCGCGACCCTACAGCGTGTTCATGGACATTTATGCAGCCATGGGGCGCCTGCACATGCAGGTGTTCGGCACCACACAACAGCAGTTTGCGGCAGTGGCAGCCAAGAACCATGCGCATTCGGTGCACAACCCCCTGGCGCAGTACCGGGAGGCCCTGAGCGTGCAGCAGGTTTTGGCAGCGCCGCCTATCAGCTATCCGCTCACGCTTCCCATGTGCTCGCCGGTGAGCGACGGTGCGGCGGCGGCTGTTGTCTGCAACGCTGCTGGCCTCAAGCGTTTGCAAGGTGATGCACGCCGAGCGGTACGGGTGCTGGCCTGTGTCTTGCAGACAGGCACTGAGCGCGAGGCGATGGACCTGGAGAACCATTTGGTGCGCAAGGCCTCGCACCGGCTCTACGAACAGGCAGGCGTGGCTCCGCTGGATGTGGGCGTCGCCGAGGTGCATGACGCCACGGCAATTGGCGAAATCCTGCAGTCCGAACTGCTGGGCTTGGTGCCTCCTGGACAAGGTGGCCCGGCGGCCGAGCGGGGTGAAACGAGCCTGGGTGGGCGCATCCCCATCAACCCCTCGGGGGGGCTGGAAAGCAAAGGGCACCCCATCGGTGCAACAGGGCTGGGGCAGGTGTACGAACTGGTAACGCAGTTGCGTGACGAAGCCGGGGCGCGCCAAGTGCCAGGCGTGCGCATGGCGCTGGCAGAAAACGGCGGTGGGCTCGCGGGTGTGGAAGAGGCCGTGGCCTGTCTCACGCTGCTGGGCCGCTGAACAGGAGTGCACGGCATGAATCTTTACCCCGACAACATCTTCGCCGGCATGGTCGCCAACCGCGCGGCCGAGCTGCCCGACTTCGAAGTACTCACCATCGAGGGCGGCAGCACGCGCCCCGACGAGGTGCGCAGCTACCGCCAGCTCTGGGACAACGGCCAGCGCCTGGCGCAGGTCATGCAGGACCTGGGCATTACTCCTGGCGAGCGTGTGGCCTTGCTTATGGCCAACCATGTAGAGTTCGTCGAGGCCATGGTGGCCGCGAGTATCTTGGGTGTGGCCGTCGTGCCCATCGACGCCCGCACCAAGGGCGACAAGCTGCGGTTCCTGCTCACCAGCAGTCAGTGCTGTGCCGTCTTCGCCGCCGACTACGCGTTGCCCCACCTGCAGCCTCTGCGCCCCCGCTTGAACGGCGTACGCTGGGTTTTAGCCTTTGTCACTGATGAGGGCGAGCAACCGCTGGCGGCTTATAGCGGCGTCGTGGACTGGGAGGCCGTTGCGCCCCTGGTCGTGCCCGACCTGCCCATGGCCACCATCGAGCCGGACGCTGCGCTGGAACTGATCTTCACTTCAGGCACCACGGGCGACCCCAAGGGCATCGTCATGACGCACCGGCGCTACTGCGACACGGCCGCCCTGGCCCTGCGCCTGTTTGGCTACCGCGAGGGCGACGTGCTGTACTCCGGCCTCTCGCTCACCCATGCCAACGCCCAACTCCTGACTCTGGGCGCGGCGCTGGCCTGCCGCCTGCTCTGCGTGCTGTCGCGGCGCTTTACAAAGTCGCGCCTGTGGGACATCACGCGTAAATACGGCGCCACCAGCTTCACGCTGCTGGGCGGCATGACGACGGCGGTCTACGCCGAGCCGCCCCGGGCGGATGATGCTGACAACCCCGTGCGCTTTGTCGTCTCGGCAGGCATGCCTGCGGCCATCTGGCGGGATTTTCAGCAGCGTTTTGGCGTGCAGATCTTGGAGTTCTATGGTGCGGCGGAAGGTGGGCTCACCTTCAACCACCCCGGCCAGGGTCCGGTGGGCAGTATCGGCAAGCCGCCCCCCACGTTGGTGCACCGCATCGTCGATGAGGACGGCCACGATGTGGCGCGTGGCGAGCAGGGTGAGCTGCTGTTTCGTCACGCCAGCGGCGATCCGTTTGCCGTCCAGTACTACGGCAACGTCGACGCCTCCGCGCGTAAATGCGCTGGCGGCTGGCTGCACATGGGCGACGTGGTGCACGAGGATGCCGACGGGTGGCTGTATTTCGACTACCGCAAGGGCAGCGGCATCCGGCGCAACGGCGAGTTCATCGCCACGGCTTTTATCGAGAAGGCAATCGCCGAGTCGGGCATGGTCGATGACGTCTATGTCTACGGTATTGCAAGTGCGCAGCTCGCTCCGGGAGAAAAAGAGGTCGTTGCCGCAGTGGTACCCAAGGACGCAGCCGCGTTCGACGCACGACAGCTCTTTGCCGTGTGCCGGCAGCAACTGGAGGCAGGCATGGTGCCTGGCTACATCCAGGTACTGGCACAAATCCCCAAGACGGCGTCAGAGAAGCCGCAGGACCGCTTCTTGATGGAGGCGTTCGAGAGTGAGCCGGCGAGCGTACATCGACGCGATGCGGGTGGTTGATCCCAAGAGGTGCGCTTACTCCGCTGCCGAGAGAACCGGGATAAGCGAGGTATTTCATTCATAACAAAAAGGGAGACGTAGATGAAGCGTTTGCAAGGCAAGACAGCCCTGATTACTGGCGCGGGCAGTGGATTGGGACTCGCTACCGCGCGGTATTTTGCGCGCGAAGGTGCGCGGGTGGTGTTGACAGATATCGATGCTCCCAGCGTGGTAGCCGAGGCTGCGCGCCTTTCCGCAGCGGGCCACCTGGTGACCGCATTGGCGCACGATGTCACACAGTAAGCCGACTGGTATCGGGTGATCGTCGCGACCGGCGCGCTGGATGTGCTGGTCAACAATGCTGGAGTGGGGCGGCTAGGAAGTATTGAACAAGCAAGCCTTGCGGACTGGCGTGCCGTGCTGGAGATCAACCTCGACGGTGTTTTCCTGGGTACACAGAAGGCCATTGCCGCTATGAAGGAGCGAGGCGGATTAGTCATCAATGTGTCCTCGATCGAGGGCATCATTGGCGATCCCAATCTGGTTGCCTACAACGCCAGCAAAGGTGGAGTGCGTCTGCTGACCAAATCTGCAGCGCTGCATTGCGCTGCGCACGGTTACAACATCCGCGTGAACTCGCTCCATCCCGGCTACATCGCCACGCCAATGGTCTCTGGTGCGCTGGCTTTCATGCCGGCCGACATGGCTCAGGCGCTGCAGGCAGACATCGTCAACCGCATACCGCTTGGTCGCCTCGCATTGGCTGAAGAGATCGCTCCGGCGCTGGTGTTCATGGCGTCGGATGAGTCGTGCTACATGACTGGCTCTGAACTGGTCATTGACGGCGGTTACACGGCGCGCTGAAGCCATGCCCACGTCGGTACCACTATGACGCGACGTAAATCCATCTTCATCACCGGTGCCGCATCCGGCATTGGTCGCCACACGGCGCTGCTGTTCGCCTCGCGCGGCTGGTTTGTGGGATTGGCCGATATTGATACAGAGGGGCTGGACCGGCTGGAACGAGAGATCGGCGCGGACAAATGTCGCACGCCGTGGCTGGACGTGACTGACGCCAAGAGATACCGCGCTGTCATCGAGATGTTCACCTCAAGCACTGGAGGACGGCTTGATGTGCTTTTCAATAACGCAGGCATCTTGCGGATGGGGCGCAACGAGGATATTCCTCTGATGCAGCAGTACCTGACGCTGGACATCAACGTCAAGGGCGTGCTCAATGGCATCCACTGTGCTTTGCCTGCGCTACGCACCACGCCTGACGCGCACATCTTGACCATGTGCTCAACCTCGGCGATCTATGGCATGCCCGAGTTAGCGGTTTATTCGGCAAGCAAGCATGCTGTGCATGCGCTGACAGAGGCGCTTGACCTTGAACTGGAGCGCGATGGCATCACCGTGAGTGACATCATGGCGCCCTATGTCAATACACCCATGGTCACGGCTGCATCGACGCAGGCGTGCAGTGTGCGCTCGACGGGCGTCAACGTGCAGCCGGAGCAGGTGGCTGAGGTGGTGTGGAAGGCGGCGCATGGCAGGAAGCGCCACTGGAAAATCCACTACCTTACTCATGTGCTGGTGGCTGTCTTCGCGTTGTTGCCGCCGCTGCGCAGGCCAATCATCAAGGCCCTTTGCATACACACGTCATCGGTACGACCGAATTCGCTGCAAAGGCGCCTTTACCAACCGAAACCCCACCTTCATGCAATCGCCATCTTCGTCTGTTGCTGAGTAGCATTGCAGATCATCGCAGGCGAAGAGACAAAGACATCCCCCACCTCCAACATATCCTCCCAACATGTCGTGTAAGCAGGTGACCTGCGCTCCTGCCGCATGGCCCATCTGGCACGCTCTCCCGTCGCCTGAATCCCGGCGCTGGCCAGCTTCACCGTCCCACGCCCATAGCGCTGGTTGAGTTCATCCAGCACCCCCATCAGCCGCTCCCGAGTGCTGTCTTGCGCTTCCAGCGGTTCCAGATCGAGTTCTCCCTGCTGTAGCTTTGCGCTGTGCAAGTCCAGCAGCATGACGCCCGCCTTGATGAAGGCGTAGCCCGGGCGGTAGATCCGGCGCAGCCCGGTCAATGCAGCATGGACGACGGGCACGGTGTCGCTGGTGGCCCGCAGCAGCGGTACGGTGATGGACCGGGCGTACTGCGGACCTTTGCGGTACGGGCTGGTGTGAATGAACACCAGCACATGGGCCGTGTGGCTGGCCTGCCTGCGCAGCTTCTGCGCTGCCATGCTGGCAAACGTGCTGACCGCCTGCTCCAGGTCCGGGAGCGCACTGACGGGTTGCCCAAACGACCGGGTGCAGGCGATCTCCTTCTTGGGTGGCGGTTGATCGTCCAGTCCTATGCAGGGCATGCCCTGAAGTTCTCGCACCGTGCGTTCCAGCACCACAGACCAGCGCCTACGCACCGTGGCCGGATCCAATCGTGCAAGGTCCAGCACGGTCTCGATGCCTGCTTCCTTGAGCTGGGCTGCGATCTTGCGCCCCACGCCCCAGACTTCACCCACATCGGTCGCATCCAGCACCGCATCCAGTTCTTCACGGGGCAATTGCGCGAGGTTGCAGACCTGGGCCAGTTCTGCTCGGTAGGAGCCGGGTTTGCGCTCAGCCGTCTTGGCCACATAGTTGGCCAGCTTGGCGAGGGTCTTGGTCGGCGCAATGCCGATGCCGCAGGGAATGCCCACCCACTGCAGCACCCGCGCACGAATGGCGTGGGCTCGTTCAGTCATGTCGCCCCGGATGCCGCTGAGGTCCACGAAGCTCTCATCAATCGAATACACCTCATGGCGGTGACCCAGCGCAGCCACCAGGCTGGCCATGCGGTCAGACATGTCGCCATACAGCGCAAAGTTGGCCGAGAGGGCCACAAGACCTGCTTCTTTCTCCAGATGCCGGATCTCATGCCAGGGGTGTCCCATGCGCACCCCCAGGGCCTTGGCCTCGTTCGATCGGGCAATGGCGCAGCCGTCGTTGTTGCTCAGAACGATCACCGGCCGATGTTGCAGGTCTGGCCGGAACACCCGTTCACAGCTGACGTAGAAATTGTTGCCGTCCACCAGCGCGTACACAGTGACCTCCAGCCTGTGCTTCAGAGCGAATGCTCGGGATGCAGGTCGAGCCGTGTCATAGAACCGAGCGCCACCTGGTTCAGGTATTGAACCGCTTGACACTGGCGAGCACGACGCCCCAGACCTCGATGGTCTGACCTTCCTGCGGGACGATGTCTTCGTAGGCTGGGTTGGCAGCCTGCAGCTTGAGCTTGCCGCCGCGCAGCCACAGCTTCTTGCAGGTGAAGGCTCCATCGACCACCGCCACCACGATATGTCCATGGCGCGGCTTGATGGCCCGATCCACCAGGATCACGTCGCCGTCGAAGATGCCTTCGTCTCGCATCGAGTCCCCCCGCACCCGCAAGGTGTAGGTGGCCTGGGGATGCAGAATGATCTGTTTGAGCACATCAATCCGCTCCGCCTGAAAATCCTCTGCGGGTGACGGAAACCCTGCACGCACACACGTATCGATCTCCAGAGCCGTCAGACCGGGGATATAGGGCACAGGAGCGGAGCAGGAAGAATGGAGAGCCGGGGGCATGGATGGGGGAGCACGAACAGCTGAGGAAGCCAGGGAGATAAATACTGTTGTTATATCCAGTATATTCCCTGCTGCGGTTCCCAAGCCATTCCCGACTGCGGCGGTCTGCCCATCTTTTAAGCGCCGTGCTGCAGGCCAGCACTGGCGCAGGATGAGCGGGTTATCCCAGGAACTATCCACAGCATTGACCCCATGGATTGGGGACAACAAGGCAGCCAACAACAACAGGATTCAAGGCATGTGCAGCCACTACCAGGGCATCAAGCGACCCGAGGCGTACCAGGAGGTCTTCAAGGCCGAGCCCCCTGCCATGGAAGGCAAGGAAGACATGTGGCCCTGCTACCAGGGCAGCTTTATCCGCAGGCACCCGCATGCGGATGTAGGCGATGAGGCTGTGCCGCCCCATGAAGCCTTGATCGGGCAGTACGGACTGGTGCCGCACTGGGCTGACGCCCTCAAGCTGGGCCGCCACACGTACAACGCACGGTCCGAGACGGTGGCCATCAAACCGAGTTTTAGGGATGCGTGGCGCCGCGCCCGTCACTGCATCATCCCGGCCATGGCCATCTACGAGCCAGACTGGCGCTCCGGCAAAGCCATTCCCACCCGCATCAGCCGCGCCGATGACCAGCCCATGGGAATCGCCGGGCTCTGGGACCAGTGGAAATCGCCTGGTGGTGAGACCGTATACAGCTTCACCATGCTGACCATCAATGCCGACCAGCATCCGCTGATGAACCTGTTCCACAAGCCCACCGACGAAAAACGTATGGTGGTGATTCTGGAGCCGGAGCAGTTCGAGGACTGGCTGCAGGCACCCGCGAGCCGCAGCATGGAATTCCTGCAGCCCTTCCCTGCCGAGGGCCTGAGGGTGGGATAGAACCCGAGCAGCCTTTCCGCCAGCATGGGGCACTCCGTCCCCATGCATTGACCCAGCAATGAACCAACCGTTTGAAATGAAACAGACCGCGCCGTGGTCGCGCATGCTGCGCCTGACCGCCATCCTTGCACTGACCGTCGCCAGTACAGCCCAAGCCCGCCTTTCCGTCTTTGAAGCCCTGGACAGTGCATCAGGTCATCCGACCCGCTTTGCGCAATGCCCGCAGTTCTTTGCCGACGGCAAGCCACCCGTCATACCGGCACGCCCCAAGTTGCGCGAGCTGTGCTACGAAGCCTTTGCCGTCCTGCACAGTGGAGAGACCAAGACGCCGGTTTATGTGGCGCAGCGCCTTAACAGCAGAATCATCGAGGACGCCGACGAGAAGCGAGCGACCAAGTTCTTTGCCGATGCACGCCTTCCCAGAGGCGAGCGCGCCGAACTGGAGGACTACAAGCGCTCAGGCTACAGCCGAGGGCACATGGCTCCGGCGGGAGACATGCCGACGCCGACAGCCATGGCCCAGAGCTTCAGCCTGGCCAACATGGTGCCGCAGGACATCCAGCACAACGGTGGTGCCTGGGCCAAGATCGAGCAGGACACGCGCCGGTATATCCGGCGGGCCAAGGGCGATGTGTTCGTAATCACCGGGCCGGTGTTCACCCAAGAGAGTCCCCGCATCGGGGACAACGGGGTCAGGGTCCCAAGCCACCTGTTCAAGCTGGTGTACGACCAGCACGACAACCGGGCGTGGGCGCATTGGCAGGAGAACCGCGAAGGGGAGCGCGTTAGCAGACCTATCAGCTACCAGGAGCTGGTGAAGCGGACAGGGGTGGAGTTCTTGCCAAAACTGGCGATTTCACAACTGAATTGATGGACGTTTTGCACATCTGGTGAGGACCGCCCACAATTGGACGACCAGCCTGATCGAACCAGAGCAGCTCCGAAAGAAGCAGTGTTCTGGATCGCATTGATCCCACGACCTGCCAGAACAGTGTCGATCAAAGGAGCAGCATGACCGAGCCACCAACTGACCAGCTTTCGCTCGAATTTCATTCGCAGGATACCCCTTCAGGTATCACGCGGTCGACGTTGCGCTCGCTTGCCAGAGAACTGAAGCTCAGCGAAAGGCAAGTTGTCCACTTGGCTCTTGCCAGGTTGGCAAACGAGAAGCTGCCCGCCTATTCGCAGGATGACGGGCCGCTCACCATGGCACAGATCCACGCCATTCAGTCCGATGCTGAAGTGCACATGCCAAAAGGACGTGTGTTGCAACGTATAACCCTGTTCACATGAGCCGCCCCTCGGACGCAATCTACGTGTGACAAAAACCTTGCGCATAAGCAAACACGCCTGACGTGCCGGTGAAAAAAGATGAACAAGCAGATGGCTCCCGGTATCCGCGCCAATCGCCAGCTAATGTGTAGCGCATGACAAGTAGCAACGCGGCTCCCGTTGATGCATCTGAAAACCTTGACCTTGCCCCCGGTCATCAATGGCTGTAGCCTCCCCCGCATGGAACGCTCGAAGCCTACTTTTCACGGATTGGACGCTGATCAGCTAACCCCGCTCACAAGGGAAGCTGTGGCCAACGCGGTCGCATCGAATGCACGCGCTGGCATCCCCCTCACCGGGTATGTCGATGGCTGCGTGCAGACGATCCAGGCTTCCGACCCCCACATTGCAAAGTTCCTGCAGGAGCAAAGCGCTGGCCTTGGTGTCCCGTCCATCCAGATCGAACGCGATCCAGACACGGGATTGCTGGTGGGCCATGTGCGAGGAGTCCCAGGTGCGCACACCCAAGGTGAAACCATCGAAGAACTCTGCGCAAACTTGACAGAGGTATTGGAGGTGCTGCAGGAACACACCGCAGTCACCCTCAAATAGCCCCTTCCCGAACATGCGCTGGATTCAGGCGCATTGGGTGTGGTGGTTCACGTCCATGGGCAAGGTGCTGCTCATGAGGTGGAGTTCTTGACGCAGGATGGTCATACCGTCTGCGTCGAAACGCACCAACCGGAGGATCTGGCTCCGGCACCGCTTTCCGCCATGCGTGAAGAGGTCCGACAGGACTTGCTTCAGAGCGAAGAAAGTCGCAAGAAGCCTCGGCTACCCTGATCAACTTCTATCCGTTGGGCGTGTCATCGTGCCTTTGTTGACGAGGTCAGCAACTGGCGCACCCGCGCAAAACCCTCTGGAGTTTTTGCCACCTCTTCAGGCGTCATGCCCTCCAGTGCCTTATTGGGGGTATCCAGCCAGCGGCGAGCCGCGAGCAGGCTTCCCTTGGCCAGGATCGCAAGGTGGTCGAGCTGTTCGAGGCGCTCATAGTCTGGACTGCCGAATTCTCGACCCACGGGAGCCATGCAATCCCAGTCCTGCAGCGAATCCCGCCGCGCCCTCTCGCCCATATCATTTGTGGTGGTAGCCTGGGTTTTTGTCATCGCCATACACCTCGCAGGTTGTGTCCTGAGCAATCGCGCTGAGTGTTCAATGTGCAAGGCTATAGGTCTTTTGCCAAGCGAGCAAAAGCATCAAGCAGGGATTCTTTGGATGCAGCCCTTGTAGGTATGCGCCGGACTCTTCCCTCAACAGACATTTCTCTTCGTGAAGGCAATAGTGTTGAAAGCGCTTCACTTTCATCCGGCGTCAGCATGCCTTCTACGTGCCGTTCATTGACACGTCGGTTGAAATCACTGATCGCTGCCTGGGCGATGACCACGTTTTCCGCCTGGCTCTCAACACGCAGTGGATTGAGCAAATCCGCATCGATGTCTTTGGTGCCTTTCGAATGGTGCCCTAGCGCTTCGACGTCGTGACGGAAGGGCAAGTACCCTGGCGATGCATAGGCGGCCTTCACATCGGATTCTGTTACATCCGCACGCGTTCCACGATGAGTTTTTGCGTGTGCCCAGGCAGCTACGAGCAACTCCATCACCGCCCTTTTTATCCCATGTGAGTATCGGTGCAATAGGCCTGCAATCGATGAGATTTCGAACCTAAAGTCCTCCGGGACTATCCGGGTCAATTCTGTAATGTAGTTTAGGAAGTCAGAGCCATCTACCGCATCTGGTTGAAGCTCCAAATGATTGGCCAGTACGCGATGACGATCCTCCTGGCGTCGGTTCATGAGCCGCCGTGCCAGACTGAAATTGGCCACATAGACCACGCGCGGCCCCACGCTGAGCAGTTGTAGCAACAGCGTCATCGCCAGAGTATTCGCGTCCTGGCTGCGAGTGATGAATTGGAACTCATCAAGGAAGATGATGCAGACACCATCCCGCCGGCTGACTCGTCTGGCGAGTTGCAGCAGCTGAGATTGTTTGAGATCCTTTCTCTTCGGAATTTCCACCCCGTCACAGTCCGCCCTCTCGGGAACCACGCAGGGACCAAGCAAGGAGTTGAGAGTGTTTCCGTCTCTCAATGACAGGAACCAAGCAGGCTGAATTTCCAGGTTACGATGACCCGGCAGATCGACTCTTCCTACACGATCCCCAAGAAAGCGTTTCATAGCCTGCATGAGCTGAGTCTTGCCGGTCCCGGCAAGCCCCGTCAGCATCAGCGCAGGCTGTGTGGCATCACCCCATGGTTGCTGGTGATAGATGGAACCACGTATTTCTTGAGACGAACTGTAGTGAGTCAGCGCATGCCCTTCCCCCATCGCTAGCAGCTTGTCCAACAGCGAGGAAGTCTGCTCGCCACAGAGAAAAACTTCGCGCATTTTGGCTTTGAGAACCTCGGCGCGTGCGGCAACGGAATCACCTTTGATACTTTGAGCAACCGCGTGACGTTCCAGAGAAGCATAGCGATCAGGACTCTTCCCAATTAGATAGGAAGCCACCCATGGATTTGGCTTCATGCGCGCCTCCTCACGTTCCCGGTCTGGACACCGCGCAGGGCCTTTGCCTCGGCAGAGGCGGAACCAGTTTTCTTAGGCGAGCCACCACGGCGCTGGCCAGCGTTGAGCGCTAGGCCAGTTTGCTCCTTGACTGTTTTGTGAAGATGGACAATCGATGCTTGGGCCGCTTCACGTGTAGCTGAGTTCACCTCTGCTTTCACCTGCTCGATATCCGCCAACGAGGACAACGGCAACAAGAGATCTTCACCATCCGTTTGAACTCGTAGGTTTGGCTCCAGCTCGAAAATATTGCCATCGATCTCGACCCAAACGCAGCGAGCTACAAGGCTCAGCGTGTAACCTGATACGCTTCTAACGCCCCGCCGCATCAGCTTCTCATGGAGCCCTTCGCGCAGCACTGTGGAGCTGAAAGTAACGCCCTTCCACTCAAGCCCAGCCTTTTCAACCTTGAACAGCGTATGCGTCGCAAACGCCCGAATTGCATCGCGCCAATCCATATTTTGTGCACAGGTGCGAAGCCGGTCGCTCAGATACTTCCAGTAAAAGTGCGGCGTCGCAGGATATGAAAGCGTGTGGAATTCATGGAGAGTGCTAGGGTCCAAGCGCTCAATAATGTTGGAATGATGGTTTTCCGCGAATGTGCGCAGTACCTCGCGTTTCATCATGCTCGCAACGGTATGGCTACTCTGCATGAACGAAGGCGCCCCTTCTAGCGCAGTGCTTCGGGGGTTCGCGGACTCCACCGTCGGCTTTGACTGACCGCTGTAAGACGTGGTAGTTGACTTGACCGGAAACTTCACCTCCAGATCGTCCAAAAGCGACTGCTGCCCTGCCGGACCTCGATCTGAAAGAACCGAGCGGGCCATGACCATCTCGTGTCCACGTAGGGTCTCCACAGGAATGCCATACACCCAGGCAAGCTTTTCAGGAGGCATCGTCATTGAAACCAATGCTGCTCTGTATGCCTCTTGCCTTTCGCCGCCTATGGAAAACCCAATGCCCAGACGCTTACCAGTCACTCCACAAATAGCGCGGGCGACAATCAGTGTCGGCATCGTGCTATTTGACGAAGACGCAATGGGATGGTCGTCGCAATGGTAAGCATCAACCTCTAAGGACTCGAGGGCGTTCGCGAAGTGGGATGAGTAGCTTCCCTCATCTATGACCGCATCATTGCGCATCCGCGCATGTCCATAGACCGACAGTTGAACCTGTTTTAAACCAAACTTGTCGATCACTATTTGTCTGAACTGCCCATACGTGGGAAAAGGCCTGTTCATGGGATGCGTCAGTTGTGGGCGTCCCTGCTCGTCGAAGACTGTGACGCAGCCAAAGTCTTCGGAAAGCGCCGCGTTGCAAATTGATCGCATGGTCTTGCCCAAACCGCACCTGGATAAATAGCTTTCTATCACCTGCTCGTGAAAGTAAGTGGACGACCAGCCACGGCGTTTCCCATTGGCGTGATGCCGCCCAAACTTCGTGCCTGCGTGCTGATCAGATCTCCGCGACCAAGTCCCATTGCGATGCGTATTTGGCTTCAGGGACCATTGGTTGCGACCATGCAGAAGGTAGCAAAAGAACCAATATTGCAGTCGCTGGACGTGTGAAGCCGACCCCAGCCTCTTTTTAATCCGTGCAATTTCCTTCAACGGATTGGGTGCCTGCAAAATTTCCTGCTCGTGTTCGAGCAAGGGATAAATTGATTCGAGCCGATGCTGAACGCCCTCCTGGTGGGATTGCTTTCGGCTGAATGTGTGTTCAGACAGTTCCTCGAAGTTGACTCCTTCAAGGTCAAACAATGCTGGAGGTAGGCTGTATTGCCGCTTGCATGGCCTGATGCCCGGCGACGATCTGGTGAGCTCTTTTTCCACGAGGCTGTCGGCCATGTGCACATAGCCAACCCGCCACTGCTCATGCTTTGCCCGGTAGAACCAGACCAGCAAGATGCCGTGATCAACAGTTCTGCCGCAGTAGTAGTAACGTGTCCCCGCAGCTAGACAGCCAAGCCCTTCTGGCAATTCCAATTGGTGGCCGAACCTCATAGCGCGCCCCTAGCAAACCAGTCCTTATAAACGTCCAATGGATCGTCACGCTGGGGTTTGAGAGGACGATCAAGAAGCAGAGGTTCAAAAAGATCAGCGCGAATCCTGCGATTCCAGATCCCCTGTTCCAGTATGTTCTTCACAACCAACATCTCAACACCAAGGTGCTGCGCCGCTTCACGGACAAGCTTGTAGGCGGGCGTTGACCCTCCGACCGCCTGCTGGAAATACTCGCAGAGCTTCAGACACACCGCAGGAACAATTTGGACGGGCTCTGAGTGGCTGAGGAATAACCGGTGTAGATTGGCTCTCAAGGTGGAGTCAACTTCTCGACCTGCAACCTGCTGTGTACGAATACCGGCGTCTTGATAGTAGGTGGCCTCTACTGCATGACGCTGGAGCGCCGTGAGGTCGACGTCCTTTGTCTGTGGCCGTCCTGAAGTGGGCCCGCGTCGATGAAAATCCTCCCGTTTGTCCTTCACTGTCCAGTTCACAGCATAGGGCCCAACTGCATCGATGATGAACAGAAGCAAGTCCCCGATGTATGGAAACGGTGCCAATTCAAGCGTCTCACCTTGTCGCACTCTGCACTTGGGATGCTTGCTTAAACATCCCATTTCTTCCGCCACAGTTAAGGTTCCGCGTAGGTGCCTAAAGGCTTGTCCAACAGTTAGTCGGTGCCCATCCAGAAAATGCGGTCGGGGTCCTGGATAAAGAATCCTTTGTTCGTGAATGTCCCAAACCCCTGGGTGATACAGAGCCAGAAGCGCCGTCCATGTCTCCGGCCGGCTCAAGGTATGCATCGGCCTCCCACCCAGTTTGGCGGGATGCAAGATGGTGGGAGTGGAAATGCTCGGCGCCTCGGCGGGCGTGGCCCAGATGGAAGCCTGGTAGTCTTTACCCCAGGCGTCGCGCAATTGCCTCTTTTGAATGAGGCGTAGCCGAGCCTCGTTGTTTTTGTTTACTGCCATAGTCAACTCCAACATCGCGCCGCATGGACGCGCAAATGACTTGACTACCTGTGCAGACTGCTTAGAATTAAAGCGCCAACCGTGAATCCGTGCCCTGCACTGATAGCCCTAAGACGCCAGCCCTGTGCTGGCGTTTTTTGTTTGGGACCTGGTGTTAGTTATGTAGGCACTGCCCCTCCTTTTCTGGCTTACCAATTTTTTGAAGAGTCCAGTCAATGAGATCCTGCTGCGCCCAGCGGCGCTGGCTTCCAACCCACAAAAAACGTGGCCCATCGCCCCGAGCAAGCAGGGTTTCCAGGCTTCTTTTTGAAATACCCAGGTAGTGACTGACCTGTGTTGCACTCATGAGCGGCGTCATTTAAGAGGAATGAAAAACGTTGCAATTGAATGCAAGGTTAGGTCATAAAACTAACTTTTGGTGCACGACCGTGAAACAGTGGCTGTCAAGTACATGCACTAAAGCCTTGCGAGGTCTAAAGTGCCCGGCACCATGAACATCAACACCCACATCCACATGCCCCCCCTAGGCTGGTTGCCGCTCTCGGAGGTGGCAAGAAAAAATGGCTTTCACCCAGTGCACAGGAGACTTGCTCGCGACGGGCATGACAGCATTGATAAGTGGGGCTATCTGAATCCAGACATCCAATGGCGACAAGGGCGGGGGAAAGCGGAGCGCGCACTGGAATCTGCCTACACATTGGAACTGCTCAGAAGCAGCGCTGAAACTGCTTTGTCCAATGCCGCCCCCTACGACACGCCACGCTATTCCTGTGAATTCTCACCGGAGCGCCTTTTATCGCAGATACCTGACTTCGAATGTATTGCGCAAGCATGGAAGTGTCGGAACCCTTCTGCAATCAACTTGATATCTCCCACTCTTCCAATATGCAGCGGAACACGCAGTGAATGGCTCGCGACGCTGCCGCAGCTAATACCTTTGCAATATCAGTCCCGGCTTGACTTTTTGATGCGTGATCCCGCACTCCTTTTGAGAGTTGGATACCAGATGCTGTGCCGAGAATGGGCCGCTCATGGGCAAAACCGTCACCAGACCGCCGAGGCCCTCGCCATTATTGGCCTTGGCGCGCTAGGGCTTTTCCCACGCGTTCGTTGCCTTGTGTGCTATCGACTGGCTATGCCAGGGACCACTCGCTGCGCTCTCCACAGCCAGACTCAGAGCACCCGTGTTCATCCAAAGATCCATGCTCATATTTCCTCGGAATCACGATTGGCCAAACGTGTCATGGCTAAGCTTGGCTGGGCTCGAAATGATTTTTCAATGGGTATTGGATACGACGGTTTCAATGAGGAAAAAACTATTGCTGGGCTTTTGTGGGGACTACATGTGGGTAACGGTGGATACACGCTGCAGCAGCTTAAAGAAGGATTCGACGCCGGCTACTTCCCTCGGGTACGAGCGCTCTTGCCAATCAATTTTTGCAAACTCGATGATGTACGTGCCTGCGCATACCTGCGTAAGTTCATCGACCCTGGGGAATGGGTCGTTTCCTATTGGTACACCCGCATAGCCGCGGCTGAAGCCTGGCTCAACGCCGCCGAGACACTGTCGGCAGTACCCGCACATATGAAGCCGACTGATCAAAACAGGGAGCGAGTGGCCAAAGCCCGAGCCTTGCTCGAACAAGGCATGTCCAAGAAGGACATCGCGAGTCAGCTCGGTATATCCCAGAGCCATCTATCACATTTGCTGCGTCGCCATTAGTACGCTCTGAATGAAGTCTTCATGATGGCTTCTGTGCGGCGCCCTTGATATGCCTGCTACGATCTCTTCAAGTCAACTGCTTCCACTTCGTCCGATTCTGGAGTGGCTCCCTGGTGAAACACTTTTCAGCCTTTGCAGCCGATACCACCACATCGCTGGGCATCGTATACCCGCTCAGAGTTGTAGGGCGCTCTTCGGGACACCCCGCGCGGGATCTGCGCATGACATCCCGTCGCATGTACAAACCCTGACTGACCGAACTGACGGTGCGCTTGGAAAAGCCCGAGAAATTATTCTTGACCGCACCCTTCTTCCCTTCTATTTCCCGCTCCATCCAGAACACCAATGCGAGAACTGGCTTGCACAGATGACCACAGGGTCATCTCCAACCCTCAAAGCCCAGATGGGCTTGGTTGCATCCCAGTTCGGCGCATCCCACCCTCTCAAAGCATGCCCAGGATGCATGCAGTCAGATGCCAACGAGCATGGCGTGGCCTACTGGCATGTTGACCATCAAGTACCTGGGGTTCTCGTATGTCCGTTACATCGGACACCGCTACTCACTGCGACAGACAAAGTGTCAGGCCAAGACCGGTTTGGCTGGGTGCTTCCTGAACAAGCCCATCTGGAAAGCGTGCTTGGGAACCATGTTCCACCAAGTGGCGAATATCTTCTAGCGGAAGGTGCATTGGCATTGTGGAGGCTGCCAATTTCCTTCACCTTTGCCCAAGACAGGTTGAGCAGGCTGTACAAGGCCAAATTGGTGGAACAGGATTTCGTGCATGCAATTTCCTCAAGGGTCGATCTCAAGCGGTTTGAGCAGGCCCTTTCCGGCGTTTTGGAAGCCAACTCCATTTCGAATTTCTGGCCCTGGTTGTCCGCAAGGGACACCTTAACCAGCTTGTCGCATCGGCTCCTCAGAATGAGCCACCCCACAAGCCCTCGATTCAGTCGGCATCCACTGAACCATCTGCCTCTGGTCATCTTGCTGTTCGGCTCCTGGAAGCACTTTTGGGCTGCGTACCAAGTTCTGGAAATTGACGATGGGGATGACATAGTTACCGATGTTCGGAAAATGGAACTCGAAGTGCAGGAGGCCGCCGATCCCAAGTCGCCGCTGCGGGCCTCTCTCATCGAAAAATTACGCTCCGGCCAATCGGTTTCCAGTGCAGCCGAGCTGACCGGGGTAGCCGTTGCCACCGCAATGGCGTGGGCTGCAAGCGAGGGCATTCAGAGTCCTCGACGCCCAAAGGTCTTAAAACCCGACGTGCGCTTGCGACTGATACGCCAACTCCAGCTTGGCACAGACAAAACCGTTGCGGCGTCTTTGGCAAGCATCTCGGTGGAAACCGTTACTCGTGTTTTGATGACTGAGCCAGGCCTGCACACCCAATGGAACAACGCAAGGTTCATCAAGGCACAGAAGCGATCACGCGCCTCCTGGCAAAAGATTCGTGGCGCCTTTCCGGCAGCCTCCTCCAATGAATGGAGACAACTGGATCCGGCCGCCTATGCGTGGCTATACCGAAACGACCGTTCGTGGCTGCAGAGCTCCATACGTGACCGGCCCCTACCACCGGCCACTTCGACACAACGCAGAGATTGGCAAACACGTGATGCCACGCTTGCCCAAGCCGTTCGAGTAGCCGCGCTGGACTGGCATATGTCACACCGCGGAAAACGACCGACCATCGGGGTTCTCTGTGCAGCTGTGGCTGGGCTACGGCCAAAAATGTCTGCGCTATCCAAGCTTCCGCTCACCCGCAAAGCCATTCAGGATGCTTGTTCTGACAGTTGCTCGACGGCCTCCACATCGCAAAAATGGCTCTCTGAGGACGACACCGGCTTCTGAGTATTTCGCTTTGCCGGCATCGCGCTTGTTCTCCCCGGCTCAATCAATGCGGAAGCTTGTGATTTCAGGACCTGTCGGGCACCGTTCGCTACGCGGGCACAAGACAGCCTGATGAGTTCCAATACCTCCGCCTCGCTCACGCCCTCCGCCGCACATGCGGCTGGCAGCGATTCCCCAGCTTCGAAACGCAGATAGGCACGCCAACGGGGCGCCGTTCCAACATCATGCAAAGACGGCAGTCCCAATTGATTGAATTTTTCGCGAAGGTGCGTGGGATGCATTCCCAGCCTGGGAGCCATTGCTCTGACTCGGCCCTGCTGTTCAATATATTCACCCCAAAATCCGCCATGCCAGAAGGCAGGATCCCTGGCGATTGGACGTTTAGCTGGCTTTTGATACTCGGGTGCATCTCCGGCGTCGATTTGCATCAGTTTTTGATGCACTTGCAGAGGTGTGTCGAAGAGTGCAGCCAATGCAGTGGCATACGCAAACCCGGTCGAAGGTACCGTGCGAGAGATCAAAGTGTTGTCGAGGCCGAAGTAAAAAGAACCTGGCTTCTTATCTACCAAATCGGGCCAGTGGCGCATCAGCCATTCCTCTGGTGCGCTACGCAAAACAAGATCACTCAAGTTGGGTTTGACGCCATCTTGACTGGTGCGCAATCCAATCTCCCGGGCTCTATCGCACAGGAGACCAGCCAGCCGCCCTAAATGAAGGGGGCGCGGCCGCTCCAGCAAAGCACAGCCGATTTCCGTGAACCTGAGCACAAAATCATTCGACTCAAGATCACTCGCGCCCAAATTGGGCTCCTCGACTTCACCCTTTTCCATCCAGTGCTGAGGGAGCAGCTCCCATGGATTGGATCCTTTCACCTTGACTAACGGTGTTCTATGGCTTGGACACCAATCGACACCCTGAAGTTGGTGGGTTCGACGAAACCAGCTGAATTTCCAATGCTCAAGATCCTCCTGGACACACCGAGGACAGAGAAAGGCCTCCTTTTTTTGCGTCAGCATGCCCAAGCGCTTCGTGAAATTTGTGGCCTCTGGGGCTCCATGCAAAGCCATTTCACTGGGGCGAGCCCCCACACGAAGCACGCCCATCATGCTGTGCTGACGGGCGTAATCAACCAACGACATGCCAGCAACGCCGGCCAGTTGCGCCAATCGCGGACTGCTTGTTGCCGACTTGTCGCTTTGGTTCCATTCACGCTTTAGCCATTGATCGAACTTCTGCGTACTGCTCACCCCAAGAAAAAAAGCAATTCGCCCTGCATGCGCAATCGCAGGCTCACCCGGCATCGGTTCAATTTGAACGCGCCTCATTTTTTGGACTCCGGTTGTTGCACTGCCGTTTGGAGCAGTTCCAGTTCCGCCACTGCATGGCGGGCATGGGTCAACGCTCGTTCGAACGGGCGCAGCGGCTGCTCAGCCGAGGTCAAAAGACTGGCCACGATCTGTAGACACCGATTGATCACATGTGGGGGAGCGCCAAGCGATTCGCTTTCGTAGCGCGAAAGACAGGAGCGATCGCACCCAACCAACAGCGAAAACTCCGCTTGAGAGCGGGAGCCTCGGGCGGACTTGATCAGCTCGGACTGTGATTGTGGAAACGCGAACATTGTGCTTATATTACACAATGTTCGCATAATGCACATTGCTGCAAGACCTAAACCTCTCACATCGAGCACAGAAACTGAGGACTCCTTCGCAGCGATAGCTGACGTCGGTTAAATGCCGTCATACTCGTTGCTTAATGGCATGAAGAGTCGTTGGACTCATTGACCAATATGGCACCTTTGCGGACTGCTGCGGTCGCTAGGCTCGCATTTTCCACCCCTGTATCCATCCGCATGCCAATACCGACCAAGCCTTCCATCTGCATCCGTCGATGCATCAATGTTTCAGAGAAGATTTGAAGCAAGAAATGCTGCCATCTTCTGGGATAGCGACGGCAAATCGGAAACCTCGCATTCCCACACGATCAAAATTTCCCAGCCAAGAGCATCCAGCGCCTTAAGAGCTCGGGCGTCGCGCCCCGTGTTTGCCTCCAGTTTTTCCAGCCAGAACTGCCTATTCGATTTTGGCGTGTAGGCGAACTTGCATCCGGGATGCCGATGCCAGAAACAACCATGCACAAAAATCACTTTTCTCAGACGTGGGAAAACAAGATCCGGAGAGCCCGGTAGATCTTTCCTGTGCAGGCGGTAGCGAAAACCCATTCCGTGCACCAGCCTGCGGACTAGCATTTTTGGTCTGGTGTTCTTCCCCTTGATGCCCGCCATCATCTGTGATCGCTTTTCGGGAGAAACGATGTCCATCAGCCCCTCCGCCGACTCCAGATATTCGCGGATACCCCAGCGCAGTTCCCGGGCCCGATGGAATGCCGCGGCTCGATCAACTCTGTCATTCGCATCATCCTCACAGATTCGATTCCGCGTTCGAGCACCCTGAGCGTCTCCAAGCCGATGTAACCCGGGCAAAATATTGACGCCGCCCATGGCGGTACAAAAGCCGGGCCTCGTCTGGCGTACATCCGGAATCACTCGGCAGCTTCATTACACTCTGTGGCAAAGCAGCATTTGGCGCCCGGGTGACTAATTGTCAAGCCGGGCGTGCTGGTTGGTATCAACTGGCCCGAGATACCCACCAGCTGCGCCCATGCAGGTGGTCCTGGCGCATGTTCCCTATGAGAGATACAGGATGTCTATCCAACACGTTCTGCAGAAATCGCAGACCAGCAAGACCTACGAAAAGCGCAGTACACAGGCTGCCGATCTGCCCTCAGCCCCTGGCAAAACTACACATGTCTCAAACTCCGACGACAAGCTGATCCGAGGCAAGTTACAGCGTATCCAGAAAGGCGGCGAGATCCGCTACATGGACATGTTTGCCGGTTGCGGCGGAATCTCGCTTGGCTTTCTGACCGCAGGATTCACGCCTGTAGCCTCGATCGAAATGGATCCGTGGGCTGCACGATCCCACGGTGCCAATTTCGGCACGCGCTCCGTCGGGGGCGATAGAGAAGCGCACCATGTCCCGCGTGATGCGGTGACCGAAACCGCAGAAACGGTCTTTGGCGATCTCGGATTGCAGGGAGCAGTCGACAACCAGATTGACGTGCTCGTGGGTGGCCCCCCTTGCCAAGCGTTCGCCCGCGTCGGGCGAGCCAAGCTCCGCGAGCAGGCCCGCCTACGCGAGGAGGTGACAGCAGACCAAGCCTTCCTGGTGGACGGACGGGTCAGTCTGTGGGAGCGGTACGTCGCGTTCATCCGGGCCACTAAGCCGGTCGCACTCCTGATGGAGAACGTCCCGGACATCCTCAACCATGGTGGCACAAATGTTGCCGAGCTCGTCTCGAAGAGCCTTGCCGAAGAGGGCTACGACGTTGCCTACACGCTGCTGAACTCGGTCTGGTACGGAGTCCCGCAGATGCGGGAGCGGATGATTTTGGTCGGTTTCCACCGTTCGACCGGCATCAAGCCAAGATTTCCAGTGCCAACGCATCACTTGGTTTTGCCTTCCGGCTATACCAGTTCCAAAAATGCCGCGAGGCGCGTCATCAAAGCCGAAGGCTCGGCGCACCACCGTTGGATTCCCGATCCGACTCCCGACTCTCCAGCGGCCACATCGGCCTCTGACGCGCTCGCAGATCTGCCTCACCTGGACGCCGAAGAAATGCTTCGCACGGGAGCAATTCGCCGCGGAGCAAAAAACCCATCGGAGCCTGTCGACTACACAACAAGAAAGCCAGCGACTGCCTACTCCCGTCTGATGCGGGAGTGGCACGGTTTTGCTACCAAGTCCACGACCGGCCATGTTTTCCGGTACCTGCCGCGCGACTACAAGATCTTTGCCGAGATCGAGCCTGGCTGGGAATACCCGCAGGTGCATGCCTACGTTGAACGGAAGATCGCAACCTGGCTTGCAGGCCGCGCACAGCGAGGCCTGCCTACCAGCACGCGAGACCCGGATGTCAGCGCCTTCATCACATCCTGGCGTATCCCGTACGACCCGACCAAGTTTCCCAACAAGTGGTGGAAGCTCCGACCGGACGCGCCTGTGCGCACGCTGATGGCTCACCTTGGTAAGGATTCGTACTCCCACATCCACTTCGACTCCCAGCAGGCTCGTCCTATCACCGTGCGGGAGGCGGCCCGATTGCAATCGTTCCCGGACGGCTTCGTATTCAAGGGATCGATGAATCCGGCGTTCAAGCAGATCGGCAACGCCGTGCCACCGCTCTTTGCCTATGCCATCGCCCGCGGAATCCGGGAATGCCTGGGCGCCCCGGAAACACAGGACATGCGTGTAGAGCTGTTCGACTTGAAGCAATCAAAGATCAAGACAACTGAGGGAACGAAGTGAAATTCACCATCCTACGACTGCTAACTCATTCCGAACTCGGCATGTTTCATGAGTATCGCCGTCAGGGGAAGGAGCGCGCCAAGCAGCGCTCCATCAACTTCGACTGGGACGTCATCGACAAGGTTTTTCCTTCAGCCGAAAACCCGGACACCATCGCCATCACCTGCCGGCGCCTCGAAGACGAAGACACCGTAGTCGAGATTGCGTCATGGCTCAAGCGACAGCATAAGAATTGGAGATTCGAGGGCGACTGCCCTACAAGCTCCTTCTATAGCTTCGTCGACCCAGGTGTCCTGTTCGCAATGGTGGTTGATGCCTCGACCACTCCGGCAAAGGCATCATGGGTTGTCATTCCCGCCGACCACCCTGCCCGCTCTTCGATCCTCGGTCACGGAGAGAGCGCAAGGCTCGGTAAGTCGGCAATGATCGCGTTGTACGGTGATGAGGGCCATCATTGCCAGGCAGTGCTTTCAGAACACTTCCCACAGCTATTCAAGGAGGCAGAAGCAGTGTCCGTAACGTCACCACAAGAACACAACGACAACCGAAACGACGATGACGTCGCGCCCGATCCGCTCGGGCTTTTCAAGATCCTCGCGAGAGCCGGCCATAGTCTGCCCAGTGCTGTTGCCGACTTAGTAGACAACAGCCTTTCACACGGCGCCCGAGAGATATCCATCACATTCCCGAATCCAAATGTGGGCGGCAGGTGGATGTGCATCCGGGACGATGGCACGGGCATGACTTCGTCTGGTCTTCGCGATGCGATGAAGATCGGGCATCAGCGCGAATACGATGATGGCGATCTGGGCAAGTTCGGCTACGGTCTGAAGGGGGCCGCATGGTCTCAAGCGGACCGTCTGACTGTGGTATCGAAGGCGGCGGGAGCCAAGTCCACGACTCTCACCTGGGACAAGGACCATCTTGCAAAGACACGGCGCTGGGCATTACTGAGCGACCCGGTTGCCCCGGAGCATGCCGCCTCTGTGAAAATTGGCGAGTCGGGCACTGCCGTGCTGCTTACGCAGATGCGCCCGGCAATGGAGCCGGCAAAGGGCAAGGCAGACTCACCCTACGCGCAGGAACTTGCTGCAATCAAGTCCCATCTCGAGTTGGTCTTCCACCGTTATCTCGAAGGCAAGGCCCGCGGGCATGAGAAGGTCATCATCCGGTTGAACGATGACATCCTGCGCGCCAACAATCCCATGGGTCACCCTCTAACTAAGGAGTACGACCAGCACCGCATCGAGCTGCCAAGCCCCACGCCAGACAAGACACCAGTTCTCTATGTGCGTGCGTATGTCACTCCGAATGAAGCAGAGTTCGATGAGTTCATCAAGCCGCTACCTCCGCTGGAGCAGCGCGTCGAACGAGAACGCCACACCCTCAACGGCCGAGCCAACGATGCCCAGGGTCTGTATTTCTATCGCCTTGATCGCCTCATCAAATGGGGCGGCTGGGAAGATCTTTTTGCCAAAGATGAGCACACGAAACTGATTCGCGTCGCGATCGACTTCGACAGACTTGCAGATGAGCAACTACAGGTGGATATCAGTAAGCAACTGATACGACTGCCTTTCGCGCTCATCAAGCCCCTCGAGTACCTAATCAAGACTCCTCGTGCGGCAGCTCGACTCCGGTACAACAAGAAGGAAAAACCCGTCTCGCCCGCTCCGGGCGGCGGCAGGAATAGTCCACCTGCAGACACGCCCACGACAGGTGGCGTTAAGGCGCCGCCAGCACCTGGAGGCAGCACTGTCACGGGAACACCTCCCGCTCCTGCGTCGAAGAAGGACAAGACATCGGTCCGCATCGTCAGTAGTGGCGTCAAGCCATGGCAGCGCAAGACCGGGTTCAAGGGAGAAGAAGTCGAAATCACGCCGCTGGTTCCGACATTGGTTACGCTTGTTCAGCTCATCGATAGGGATGCCGAGGCAAAGACAGCGCTCTCCGAATTTCTCCGTGTCCTGGAGAAGGCGGGCGTCCCCGATCTGCTAGTGGACAAGACCTGATGCAGGTCCGGCTTCCGCCTCTCATCCTGAAGCCCAGGTTGGCCCTGTGGACAGACGGAACTGTTTGGACCAACTGGTCCCGGCACGAAGCCTATCTGCGGTCTCTGCCCAACTGGAAGCAGCATCAGATCGCTTCGGTGGCAGAAGAGTCGCTGCGGATCATCTCCAAGACCATCCCAGTCGGTCGGCCGGAATTTCAATGCCGCGGACTGGTCGTTGGTTACGTCCAGTCCGGAAAGACCGCCAACTTCACGGCAGTGGCAGCTCGCGCTGCAGATGTCGGTTACCGCCTGATCATCGTTCTTTCTGGGATACACGACTCCTTGCGAAATCAGACGCAACGGCGGCTGGATCTGGAGCTCACCGATGTCGGCGTTGACTGGATCACGCTGACCGATGAGACCTCAGACTTTCACGAACCACCGGTTGCCGACGGGTTCGCATCGACCGGCACTGTTCTAATCGTCGCCAAGAAGATTACTCCAATCCTGAGGCGGCTAAATCAATGGTTCGGCAAACTCGAAGGTCGGCTTGCTGATGTACCGGTTCTTGTTATTGACGACGAAGCCGATCAGGCATCTATCAACACTCGGGGGAATCGTCGCGACCCGAGTATCGACAAAGACACTCCGCCCGATGAAGACACGGCACCGTCACTGACCAACGCCCTGATCCGGGACATTCTCAGAAAAATCCCGAGGGCGACCTACATCGCCTACACGGCAACGCCGTTTGCAAACATCCTCATCGACCCCGACGCCAACGACAGCCAAGTCGGAGAAGATCTTTTTCCCAAGGATTTTGTCGTCCAGCTTCCACGGCCGCACGGCTATACGGGGACTGAGGAGCTCTTCGGTACAAGCGCGCAAGGACGCGATGTGCTTCGCCCTGTGGACCCGGCAGATGTGAAGGCACTGAAGCCGAAGCAGCGCAGAAAGAGCGAAGCGATCATTGCCCATGGGCCGCTGGATCTGCCCCAGTCGCTGGCCGACGCCCTTCTGACATTTGCGCTGGCGGGCGCCATTCGA
>NZ_BAAGQN010000007.1:467543-485218 GCF_054783455.1 Simplicispira piscis | reverse complement strand
GAGCAGATCCGCAACTGGTTTCACCATGAGAACGCTGAACCCGGTGTGCTCCGACAAATGTTCCGATCGACCCTGACCGGACTGGGGAGAGTCGAACTGCCATGCGCCGAAGAGACTGTTTTTGAAGAGGCGGTGACAAATCTTGCCCGCCTGGAAGTCGTCGTACTCAACAGCACCACGGGCGACGAACTGGGGTACGACGTGAAGCCCGGACGACAGCTAGTGGCAGTGGGCGGCAATCGTCTGTCACGTGGCCTAACGCTCGAAGGCCTGACGATCGCCTACTTTCTGCGTACCACAACGCTGGCTGACGCACTGCTACAGATGGCCCGCTGGTACGGCTTCCGTGCAGGGTACGAAGACCTTATCCGCATCTGGACGACAGAGGGCATCGCGCAGTGGTTTGTGGAGCTGGCATTGGTCGAAGAGTCCTTGCGTGACTCCATCACGGCATTGAACAAGGCCGGACGCCGCCCAGACCAGATGGCCATCCGGATGCGCGCGCATTCCAAGCTACTCCTTACCAGCAAGAACAAGAGTAGGATGCAAACAGATGATGCCAGGTCATGGTCCGGGGACAACCCACAGACGATCCTGTTTCCTATGCAAGATCGGGAACTGCTGGAGCGGAACGTAGACTTAGCGTCAGCGCTGCTGCGACAGCATCCTCCGACACAGGATGCACATGGCGGCTCCCTCGCACACGATGTACCAGCCGATGACATTGCGCTGTTCCTACGGCGATACGAGGGGCATCCGAACAGCATCGCGTTTCAAGGTGCAGAAATTGCGGACTGGATCCTGGAGCGCGCAGAAGTAGGAGAGTTGACGAACTGGACGGTTTTTGTAGCCAACCCGCAGAGGGAACGGCAGGTCCTCCTGGGCGGAAGGCCCTTCGGCCTTGTGCGACGTTCGTTGCAGGCCAACGAATCGATCGGCATTCTGATCGATCCACGTCACGAAGGTGTGGACCTGCATGGCGGACCGGAAAACTACCGCGCTGCCTCAGGCTTCAACGCCCGGGCAATGCGCGAGGACCGACCCACGCAGCAGGGGTTGCTCCTGCTCTACCCACTTGATCCAGAGCCGCTGCGCGCGCCAACACAGGCCGTGCTGGGCCTTGCTCTGTCCCTGCCCCGAACGACAGATGGCGACCAACGGTTTGTCGTGAACCGGGGGGTTCGCCATGAGTGAGCTTTCACAGGAACGCTGGGTACGTCTGCGCGAACAACGACCGCCCCACGAGGACATCTACGAAGCAATTGCTGAGGATTTCGAAGCCGCGCTGATCGGCGTTTCGGCAGATGGCCGATTGCACCTGTTGCTGGCGATTGATGTCGCTCCGCAGAGCCTACCTCCGGATCTGCAGAGTCTCCAGGTACGTATCCTGGAGGGCGGCCAGATCTGGATAGATGTGTCCGCCGGCAGTCACCACGAAGAACTGCTCACGCTTGTCACCAACAAGGTCCTTCATGCCATGCGTATCGAAGGCCGCGATCCAGCAGTAGCAGTGGAACGGATCATCGACGACATGCGCGCAGCGCTGCGCCCGCTCGCACCTGACCTCAGCATGGCAGAGCAGATCGGCCTTTTCGGAGAACTCTGGGTGCTTTCAAATGTACTTTTGCCGACCCTCGGCACTCGGGTAAGCCACCTTTGGAGCGGACCGGAAAGCGAACGTCATGATTTCGTCGGAGAGAGTGTTCATATTGAAGTGAAAACCACCACGCGGTCGGACCCGAAGCACGAAATCTCTCGCTTCGATCAGCTGAAGGCGCCTGTCGGCAAACGTCTCCTGTTTGTCAGCGTCATGCTTGAGAAAAGCCTGGGCGGCGAAGAAACTCTGGCAGACCGAATCGATGAAATTCGGGAAAAGCTTGGATCCGATGGACACGCTCTCGACGTCTTCGATATGCGTCTGGCTCAGATCGGTTGGCACGAAGGACTTCGGCAGACCGGTGCTCTTCTCAGATTCAACTTTCGCGATGTCCACGTGTTTGAGGTAACCGGGGCATTTCCACGACTGCCTGACGACTACGTGCCACCGCTGGGCGTTACGAGCATCAAGTACAGCATTAACGTTTGCAACCTACCATCTCTCGATGTCATGGATGTTCGGCACATTCTCGAGTTTGTTTGACGCGTACCCCACACACTCAGCGCCAGCACACGCCATGTCACTGGGGATCAAATTATCTCGGGCGAAGGCAATGGTTAGTGAGCGACGATCCGACTCCTTGTGAATTGAGTGGCCGGTCATGGGGGAATAAAGGTCGTTCGTCTTGCTGGGTCTCAAACGCCCCGTGACGGGTTTTTAATCGCTCAATGCTTGAGCTTGATCGACTGCTCTCAGCCTGAGGACTAAACCGCTCGCGCGGTAGCCTATCGCGAAGGCCCTGACGCAAAGTAAACATCACGCCCCTGTCTATGTTGGCGAGCGAGGCAATCGGCCTCGTTCTTCGACAGGAGCGCGATCATGATCCCTTCGACCCAACCTCTCTCGCCGCTGCGCCAACGCATGCTCGAGGACATGCGAATGCGCAAGCTGGAGCCTCGCACACAAGAAGCCTACATCCGGGCTGTGCGCAAACTGGCCGCTTACCTCAAGCGATCGCCCGACGCGGCCACGGTGGAGGATCTGCGCAATTTCCAGCTCCATCTGGTGGACACGGGCTCATCTCCCATGACGCTCAACGCCACGCTCACGGGCCTGAAGTTCTTCTTCGACATCACGCTGGGGCGCATTGAGCTGATGGCCAAGATGCAGCCCGTGAAGCTGCCTCGCACCTTGCCTGTGGTCCTGAGCTGCGAAGAAGTCTCACGCCTTCTGGCTGCGGCCCGCAACATCAAGCACCAGGTGGCTCTATCGGTTGCCTATGGCGCAGGTCTTCGCGCCAGCGAGGTTGTCAGCCTGAGGGTCACCGATGTCGACAGCCAGCGCATGACGCTGCGCGTGGAGCAAGGCAAGGGCGCCAAGGATCGCTACGCCATGCTCAGCCCTGTCTTGCTGCAGCGCCTGCGCACCTGGTGGCACCTCGCCCATGCCCAGGGCAAGATGCTGCCTGGCGGCTGGCTGTTCCCAGGCATGACGCCCTTGGAGCCTCTCTCGATTCGTCAGCTCAACCGCGCCGTTCATGCGGCGGCCGAGGCCGCTGGTATCAACAAGCGGGTCACTACCCACACCCTGCGCCACAGCTTTGCCACGCATCTGCTTGAGCGCAAGGTCGATATCCGCGTGATCCAGGTGCTGCTGGGGCACAAGAAGCTGGAGACCACATCAATCTACGCCCACGTAGCGACTGACCTGCTACGCGAGGTGATCGGCCCGCTGGAGCCCATGCCGCCCGCCTGAAGGTGCGCGCGTGCAGCGGCCCTATCTGGAGGTCGCCGACATCTTCCACAAGCATGGCGTGACAGCCAGCGCGGCCGCTTGAGCCTGGCCCAGCTCAAGGTCATGTCGGCCATCGACCAGTGCCGCACAGCGGCACTGGGGGGACATGTGTTGCGTTGTGATGGCTGCGCCACCGAGCAGGTCTCCTACAACTCCTGCCGCAATCGCCACTGCCCCAAGTGCCAAAGCGCTGCAGCCAAGCGCTGGCTTGACGCCCGCCAGGCCGATCTGCTGCCCGTCGAGTATTACCACGTGGTCTTCACGCTGCCCGCGCCCATTGCCGATCTGGCGTAGCAGAACAAGGTCGAACTCTATGGGTTGCTGTTCGATGTAGCAGCCGAGGTCCTGCAAACCATCGCGGCTGACCGCAAGCATCTGGGTGCACGCATTGGCGCCACGCTTGTGCTGCACACCTGGGGTTCGGCATTGACGCACCACCCGCATGTGCATGGCATCGTCCCAGGCGGTGGGCTGGCCCCTGACGGCAAGTCCTGGGTGGCTTGCCGACCGGGCTTCTTTCTGCCGGTGCGCGTGCTGTCCAGGCTGATGCGACGGCGCTTTATCGAAGAGTTGTTGCGCCTGCACCAAGTGGGGAGGCTGAGGTTCTTTGGAGAACTGGCGGCGTTGGCGGATGGTGCCTTCTTTAACCAGTGGTTGGCTCCGATGCGCCAATGCGAGTGGGTGGTCTATGCCAAGAGGCCGTTTGCCGGCCCCCAGGCAGTGCTGGCCTACCTGTCTCGCTACACGCACCGGGTGGCTATCTCCAACAGCCGGCTTGTTGCGATGGATGGGCGCGGGGTAAGTTTTAAATGGAAGGACTACCGTGCCAAGGGGAGCACGCGCCACAAGACCATGACGCTGGCGCCCCAGGAATTCATGCGCCGATTCCTGCTGCATGTGCTGCCCGGCGGCTTCCATCGCATCCGCCACTATGGCTTGCTGGCCAATGGCAACCGTAGGGAATGCCTCGCGCTGGCGCGCGAGTTGTTGGATGCCGTCCCCGCACAAGCCGTCACCCCCAGCAGCGATGAGCAAGCCGATGGGTCGTCCAGCGCAGCGGCACCAGTCTTTGTCTGTCGACACTGCGGTCACCCGATGGCCATCGTGCACAGTTGGATGCACGGGCAGGCGATTCGCGCACCGCCTGCGTCATGAATAGCTCTGCGCGCCACCGCTTGTCTTCGATGTCGATGCGCTTGTGCCCGTCGACAGGGGCGGCGCACGCATGTCGCCGCGAACGGATCTGTATGGCCTGCGAAATACTCGGAAACAGGCGACTGATCAGCAATGCCCCAGGCCCCGCCCACACACAACGGCACACTGGCATGGCCTGCATACGGGCTGTGATCGTCAGGCCGCTGCCCGAATCCCCATAGCGTTTGCGCCCGGAACACCCGCGTTGGCGTTCCCCGCGGTTTCCTCCCCCGAGGCTTGTGCGACACCTGCCCTCAGGCCGTGGGTGATCGTCGTTTGGATGCCAGTTCCGGGCAGGTATCCCACAACCCTAAACAGAAGCGGTCAACTGACGAGCTATGACGGAATTGCATTTTCTCTGAGAAGAAAACTTCAGTGCAAGCGCGTTCCAGCATGCAATCGAACTTCTTAACTGCAGGGACTTTCCTGGAAAAATGAAGCTCAAACACCCGACAACCGAATCCCGAAAAAATTTACAGAGTTAATTTTTACATTACAGAGTTTATTTTTACGATCAGGTTGCATCCGCCGAGCGCAACGGTCATTCGACCGTCACGCTCTTGGCCAGATTGCGCGGCTTATCCACATCCGTCCCCCGTGCACAAGCCGTATGGTAGGCCAGCAGCTGCAACGGCACCACATGCAATATGGGGCTGAGCAGGCCGTAATGTTCGGGCATGCGGATGACGTGCAGGCTCTCTCCGCTCTCGATACGGGTGCCAGCGTCGGCCACCACGTACAGCTTGCCGCCACGCGCGTGCACTTCCTGCATGTTGCTTTTGAGCTTTTCCAGCAGCGCATCGTTGGGGGCCACCGTCACCACCGGCATGCTGCTGGTGACCAGGGCCAGGGGGCCGTGCTTGAGTTCGCCTGCAGGGAATGCCTCAGCGTGGATATAGCTGGTTTCCTTGAGTTTGAGCGCGCCTTCGAGCGCAATGGGGTAGTGCAGGCCCCGGCCCAGGAACAGAGCGTTTTCCATGCGGGTAAAGTCGTCGGCCCAGTTGATGATCTGGGGCTCGAGCGCCAGCACCGCTTGCAGGGCCACTGGCAGGTGCCGCATGGCTTTGAGGTGGGCAGCTTCTTGCTCGGTACTCAAGCGTCCTTTGGACTGTGCCAGCGTCAGTGTCAGCAAAAACAGGCCTGCCAGTTGCGTGGTGAAAGCCTTGGTGCTGGCTACACCAATCTCGATCCCGGCGCGCGTAATGTAGGCCAGCTTGCATTCGCGCACCATGGCGCTGGTGGCCACGTTGCAGATGGTGAGTGTGTGCTCCATGCCCAGGCTTTGTGCGTGGCGCAAGGCGGCCAGGGTGTCGGCGGTTTCGCCCGACTGGCTGATGGTGACGACCAAGGTGCGCGGGTCGGGCACGCTGGTGCGGTAGCGGTATTCGCTGGCCACCTCCACCTGGGTGGGAGTGCCCGCCAACTCTTCGAGCCAGTACTTTGCAGCGCAGCCGCTGTAGTAACTAGTGCCGCAGGCCAGGATAAGCACGCGGTCGATTTCCTTGAACACGCGCCAGGCAGCCGCGCCTGGCACACCCTGCTGCGCGATGCCGTCAAACAGCTCGGGCACGATGCCTTCCACACCTTCCAGGGTGTCGGCGATGGCACGTGGCTGCTCAAAAATTTCCTTTTGCATGTAGTGCCGGTAGGGGCCCAGTTCCACCGCGCCGCTGTGCGCCTGCACAGTGCGCACCGGGCGCTGTGCAGGCGTCAGGGCTTGGCGGTCTTTGCCGACGATCCAGTAGCGGCCGGGCTGCAGGTCGACCAGGTCGCCTTCTTCCAGATAGACGATCTGGTCCGTCACACCGGCCAGGGCCATGGCGTCGCTGGCCAGGAAATGCTCTGTGGGCACCGTAGCTTCTGGGGTAGCGCCCTGCCCCACGCCCAGGATCAGTGGCGAACCGGCGCGTGCGCCCACCACGCGCTGCGGCTCGTCCTTGTGCATGACGGCGATGGCGTAGGCGCCATGCAGTTCGGCCACCGCCGCCTGCACCGCCTCGAACAGGTCGCCGCTGTAGTGGCTGTCCACCAGGTGGGCGATGACCTCGGTGTCCGTCTGGCTGGCAAACACATAGCCCCGGCCCTGCAACACTGCGCGCAGCTCTTCGTAGTTTTCGATGATGCCGTTGTGCACCAGGGCGACGCGGGCGCTGCCTTCAGCGTTGGTGTCTGTGCCGTGGCTGAAATGCGGATGGGCGTTGTGCACGGCCGGCGCGCCATGCGTGGCCCAGCGGGTGTGGGCAATGCCGGTGGTGCCTTCGATGCGCTCGGTCTGCACCTGCGCGAGCAGTTCAGCCACGCGGGATGTGCTGCGGGCACGCTGCAAGCCAGCCGACAGCCCCGCCCCGCTGGCCGCGTGCACGGCCACGCCGCAGGAGTCATAACCCCGGTACTCCAGCCGCTGCAGGCCTTGCACCAGGATAGGAACGATGTTGCGCGTAGAAACCGCGCCGACGATGCCGCACATAGGGATGGTCTCTTTTTGAATAGATGCGGCATCCTATGCCTCTGATCTAAAAATTATGGATTGAATTTTTAGTTTTTATGATCAAATATTTCATCAAATGAATCGCATGAACTTTGATTTCATTTATATTGAAATTATGGAATCAATAACACTCGACAAAGTAGACCTGCAACTGCTGGACCTGCTCCAGCACGATGCGGGCCAAAGCAATCAGCAGTTGGCTGCACTGGTGCATGTGTCGCCCCCGACCTGCTTGCGACGCATCAAGCGCCTGCACGATTCGGGCCTGATCGAGCGCCAGGTGGCCATCGTGCAGCCCGACCAGCTTGCCGCCCTGCAGGGCCACGGGCTGGCGTGCATTGTGGAAGTGACGCTGGATCGCCAAGGTGCCGAGCACCTCGACGCCTTCGAAACCGTGGCCGTGGCAGACGACTGCGTGCAGCAATGCTGGCGCGTCTCGCCCGGGCCTGATTTTGTGCTGGTGGTGCATACGCGCGACATGCCAGGCTACCTGGCGCTGTCGCAGCGCCTGTTCACGGGCGTGGCCAATGTGCGCAATGTGCGTGCCTTCTTTGCTACCCACCGGGCAAAATTTACGACAAAAGTGCCTGTAACGCATGACTGACAAGCGCTAATAGCTTTTATTTTTATAGCAAAATCACCTGCACACCTTGCCATCCCAGGCCATGCGCGTAGAGTGGCTATCAGGAGGCTCCTACATGGAATTCAAGGACTACTACCAGGTGCTCGGCGTGGACCCGGGCGCCACGGCCGACGAGATCAAAAAAGCCTTTCGCAAGCTGGCGCGCCAATACCACCCCGATGTGAGCAAGGCGCCCGATGCAGAGCAGCGCATGGCGCAGCTCAACGAGGCCTATACCGTGCTGTCCGACCCTGAAAAGCGCGCAGCCTACGATGCCTTGAGTGCGCAGGCAGCCGCCCAGGGCGCACGCAGCGGCGGCGACTTTCACCCGCCGCCCCACTGGGATGCCGGTTTCGCCTTCTCCGACGCCAGCGACCCCTACGATGGCGCAGGCAGTGGGCAGCACAGCGATTTCTTCGAGCAACTCTTTGGCCAGGCCGCACGGGCGTACCGCAGGCAGGGGTCACCGGCAGGCGGCGCGCAGCGCGGGGCCGACCAGCACGCCCGCATCGAGCTCGACATCCCTGACGCCTACCAGGGCGGCACGCGCACCATCCATCTGCGCACAGCGCACCTGGACGCTGGCGGACATGTGGTACCCGAGCAGCGCAGCCTGGAAGTGAAGATTCCCAAAGGTATGCGCGAAGGCCAACTGATCCGCCTGGCAGGCCAGGGCAACCCGGGGCTGGGCGGCGCCCCAGCGGGTGACCTTTTTCTGGAGGTGCTGTTCCGCCCCGACCCGCGCTGGCGCGCCGAGGGCCGCGACATCTACCAGCCCCTGCTGCTCGCCCCCTGGGAGGCCGCGCTGGGCGCCAGCGTCGAAGTACAGACACCTGCGGGCAACCTGGAAGTGACCGTGCCCACGGGCTCCCACGCGGGGCGCAAGCTGCGCCTCAAAGGCCGGGGCATCCCCAGCAGCACGCCGGGCGATCTGTACCTGGAACTGGGCGTAGCCCTGCCGCCCGCCGACACCGACACCGCACGCGCCGCCTGGGCTGCTCTGGGCAAGGCCTTTCCCCATTTCAATCCGCGCCAGGCGAAAGCCGCGCAAGGAGCCTGACCATGCCGCATGCATTCCACACCCCGGCGCAACTGGGCGAATTGCTGGACGATGCCTCCCTCACGCTGGAAGACCTGGCCCGCGCCTGCTGCCGCGCCCCGGAATGGGTGAGCGAGCGTGTCGAGGCGGGGGTGCTCGAAACCACCCCGCCCAGCAGCCCCGCCGCCGGGTTCGTCACCTGGCGTTTCAGCAGCGCCACCCTGGTGCGCGCACGGCGCGTGGCCCAACTGGAAGCTACCTTCGACGCCGACCCCTACCTGGCGGCCATGACCACCGATCTGATGGAAGAAGTGGCCCACCTGCGCCGCCGTCTGCGCCATCTGGAAGAAGGCACAGGCACGGCACGTGGTGTGCGGTAAGCCCTTGTTGGGCAGCGTCTGTTAGCCTTGACCATTGCCAGGAACCACCCCGCCCAGCACGCCATGTCCGCAGCAACCGACACCCAGCATCCGCCGCCCCACCGTGGTGACAGCGGCCCCGCTTCGCGCCGCCGCGTCTTCCACCGCATTTACCCGCTGCGTATTCTGGGCATGGGACTGGGCGGCTTGCTGATAGGCAGCGTGCTGCACCAGCACGGCATGCTGGGGCACTATGGGTGGCTGGCGGTGGTGTCCTTTTTTCTCTGGCCGCACATCGCCTATCTGTTGGCCCGCTACAGTGCCGACCCGTTTCGCGCTGAAATCCGCAATCTGCTGATCGACTCGGCCCTGGTGGGCCTGTGGGTGCCGCTGATGCAGTTCAACCTGCTGCCCAGCGTGGTGCTTGTCGCCGTGACCACCTACGACAAGTTCAGCAGCGGCATCAAGCGCCTGTGGCTGTATTCGCTGCCGGGCATGCTCGGCGCCGGGCTGCTGACCACCCTGCTGGTGCGGCCCGAACCGAGCCTGGAAAGCGGCCTTTGGGTGGTAATTTTCACGCTGCCCATCATCGTTGTGCACACCATGGCCGTCAGCATCGCCAGCTACCGGCTCATTCGCACCGTAGCGCGGCAAAACCGCCAACTCGATGAACTGCGCCGCACCGACGCCCAGACCGGACTGGCCGCACGCAGCCACTGGCAGGAAGTGGCCAGCGCCAGCCTGGAGCGCTTTCATACCCATGCCGAACCGGCCTGCCTGCTGATGATCGACATCGACCATTTCAAACACATCAACGATCTGCACGGCCACACGGTAGGCGATGAAGCGATCCGGGTCGTGGGCCGCGTGATCCGCGACTGCGTGCGCGCCCAGGACCACGCCGGCCGCTACGGCGGCGATGAATTCGTGGTGGTCTGCAGCAATGCCAGCACCGCCACGGCGCAGGCCATGGCCGAGCGCATCCGCGAACAGATTGCCACCGTGCGCCTGCGTGAGCTGCCCGGCCTGCGTCTGACCAGCAGTATTGGCCTGGCCGAGGCCACAGACCGGCAACTCCAGTTGCGTGACTGGATCAACGATGCCGATGCTGCCCTCTACCGCGCCAAGCACCTGGGGCGCAACCAGGTCAGCGCCTTCCCGGCGCCTGCGGTGGCCGCAAACGCACCTCTCTCTGTGGCGCCTGCACCAGGCCTCTGAAATTTGAAAGAAAAGTGACTCCAGCGCTTACCAGTCAAGCGCTGGTAGCTCTCATTTTTGCATCACTCGATGAACGGCGTGGCCCCAGAGCCCGGCCAAGACACGCGCACCGTGCAGCCTTCACCCGGCACGGCCGTAGCCTGCACCTGGCCGCCGTGGCGCCTGGCCACGGCGTGCACCAGGGCCAAGCCGGTGCCCACGCCCTCAAACTCGTTCTCGCGGTGCAGGCGCTGGAAGATACCGAACAGCCCTTTCGCCTGCGCAGGGTTGAAGCCCACGCCGTTGTCCTGCACCCAAAGCATGCACCGCCCATCGGCAGCGCGCTCGGCCCCTACGGCGATGCAGGCCGGTGCCCGCCCCTGCGTGAACTTGAGCGCGTTGGACAACAGGGCATCGAGCAGAGCGCGCAGCAGTGCCGCATCGCCCTGCACGGTCGCTGGCACCACCTGCCACTGCACGGCGCGTCCTTGCAGCGTTGCGGCCAGCGGCGCGCGTGCCTGCTCTAGCAGCGCCGCCAAATCCACGGGTTCCAGGCGCAGCGGCGCTCGGTCAATGCGGGCCAGGGCCAACAGGCCATCGAGCATGCGGCCCATGCGCCGGGCCGATTGGTCCATGGTGCCCAGAAAGGCCAGCGCCTCCTGCCGCGCTTCGGGCTCCAGGCCCTGCACCTCCTCCAGCAGCTCGCGCACCAGCGGCCCATAGGAGGTGATGTGGCGCAGCGGCGCACGCAGGTCGTGCGATACGGCGTGCACCCATTCGTCCTGTGCAGCCACCTGCTGCGCCCACTGCTGGTCGCGCTGTGCCAGCAGGGCACGCAGCGCAGGGGCATCGAGCGCGGCGTAGGCGTCCGCCCCCGGCACGCCGGGAGGGGCTGCGTCCAGGAGGGGCGTGCTCATGGCTTGGGCTGCTTGGCAGGACGCTGCCAGTCGGCAATGCTGACCTGCCGTCCGCGCGCCACGCCCAGCGCGCCGGGGGGTACGTTCTTGGTGATGGTGGAGCCCCCCCCCACCGTGGCCCCGGCGCCAATGCGTACCGGCGCCACCAGCACGCAGTTGCTGCCAATGTGCACATCGGCACCCAGCACGGTGCGGTGCTTGTTGGCACCGTCGTAGTTGGCGGTGATGCTGCCCGCGCCGAAATTCACGCGCTCGCCCACGGTAGCGTCGCCCAGGTAGGCCAGGTGGTTGGCCTTGGCACCGTCGGCCAGGGTGGCGTTCTTCACCTCTACAAAATTACCGATGTGCACCCCGCGGCCCAGTTGCGCACCGGGGCGCAGGCGGGCAAAGGGGCCCACCAGTGCGCCCTCGCCTACGGTGGCGCTCATCTGTTCGCCGTCAATGTGGGTGTAGGGGTGGATGACGGCCCCCGCGTCAATGCGGGCGTTGGCAATGCAGCAGTGCGCGCCAATCTGCACGCCCTCGCCCAGCACCACGCGGCCGGTAAAGATACAGCCGACGTCGATTTCCACATCCTGCGCGCACAGCAGCGCGCCGCGCACGCCGGTGCGCGTGTCGTCGCGCAGATCAAAGCGCGCCGGGTCGGCCAGGCGCACGCCCTGCTCCATCAGCGCAGTGGCCTGGCGCAGTTGGTGGGCGCGCTCCAGTTCGGCCAGTTGCAACGGGCTGTTGACGCCCGCCACCTGCAGCACATCCACGATGCGGTGCGCCACCACAGAAGCGCCGTCCTGCACGGCCATGGCGACGATGTCGGTCAGGTAGTACTCGCCCTGGGCGTTGTCATTGGTCAGGCGTGCCAGCCAGCCGCGCAGCAGACGTGCGGGCACGGCCATGATGCCGCTGTAGATCTCGGTAATCGCGCGCTGGGCCTCGCTGGCGTCCTTGTGCTCGACGATGCCCTGCACCGCGCCGTCGGCATTGCGCACGATGCGGCCATAGCCCGTGGGATCGTCCATGGTCACCGTCAGCAGCGCCAGCTGCCCGCCGGGCACCGCCTGCGACGCGGCCACCAGCGCGCGCAGCGTGTCGGCCTGGGTCAGCGGTACATCGCCCGAGAGCACGACCACGGTGCCGTCGTCCTGCAGCTGCGGCACGGCCTGCTGCACGGCGTGGCCGGTGCCCAGTTGCGGCTCCTGGCGCACAAATTTCAGGTCAAAACCACCTCCAACGCTTGCTGCACCTGCGGTAGCAGCTTCTACTTCTGTAGCGCAGTGGCCGGTGATGACGATGGCGCTGCGCGCCTGCAGATGGGCGGCCTGGTCCAGCACATGGTGCAGCAGAGCCCGCCCGCCCAGGCGCTGCAGCACCTTGGGAATGCGGCTTTTCATGCGCGTGCCCTTGCCGGCCGCCATGATGAGGATGTCGATGGGTGTCATGGCAATCTGTGGTCGTCCGGCGCAGGACCGTCCCCGCCGGGAAAAGCAGCCGATTATCCTGAATCCGGCACGTGGTGGGTGCGCTACGCTATCGATTCATCCAGCGCATCAATACAGCTCTTCACATGCCTACCCCCTACGCACCCACCTCCCTGCTGCGCACCCGTCCTGTGGCGGCGGGCCACTGGCGCGCGTTCCTGGCCGTGGCGCGGCATCTCAGCTTTCGTGCGGCCGCAGAAGAACTGTCACTCACGCAATCCGCCGTGAGCCGCCAGATCCAGGCGCTGGAGGACGAAGTGGGCGTGCCGCTGTTCCTGCGCCACACCCGTGCCGTGGAGTTGACAAGCGCCGGCGCACAACTGCAGCGCGCCGTGGCGCCCGCACTGGAACGCATAGACGCCGCCGTGCGCATGGTGCGCCAGACAGCAGGGCGCAAGAACGTGGCCATCGCCACCTGGGCCAGTTTTGCCTCGACCTGGATCATCCCGCGCATGGAAGCCTTCCAGCGCGACCACCCCGACATTGACCTGCGTATCGACGCCAGCGATGTCCCGGTCGACCTGGACACCGCCGACATTGACCTGGCGCTGCGCTACAGCCTTCCCAACGTACGCCTGGCGAGCGCTGAGCGCTTGTTTGGCGAGCAACTGGCCGTGGTGGCCAGCCCCTGGCTGCTCAAAAGCATGCCGCCCGTGCGCGCACCCGTCGATGTGGCCCGCTTCACCCTGATCGAAGCAGGCGATGCGCACCGCAGCCTGCACCTGGAATGGCTGTCCTGGCGCCGCTGGTTCGACACCCTGGGCTGCCCCCAACTGCAGCCCCAGCGCTGGCTGTCCTTCAACCACGCGCACCAGATCGTGCAGGCCGCGCTCAGCGGCCAAGGCCTGGCGCTGGCGCGCCTGCCCTTGGTGGCAGACGCGCTGGCCCGGGGCGACTTGGTGGAGGTGCTGCCCGGCCACCGGCTCGATTCGCCGCTGGCCTACTGGCTGCTCGTCGGCCCACGCAGCCAGCAGCGCCCAGAGGTGCAGGCCTTTTGCACCTGGCTGCGCGCCGAGGCTACGGCCACGCGCACCGCTCTGGGGGAGGCGGCAGAACCCAGAGCGCCAAGCCCCTGAGTATTAAATCAATAGCTACAACCGCTTGATGGATAAGCGGTTGAGGCATTTTCATCCAATTACTCACCCAACAACACGCGCGCAAACTTGCGCTTGCCCACCTGCACGACGTAGCTTCCCGCCGTGAGCTTGAGGCCCTTGTCGGAAACCACCGCTCCCTCGACGCGCACGCCGCCACCGTCGATCAGGCGGTTGGCCTCGCTGGTAGACGGCGCCAGGTTGGCCTGCTTGAGCAAGGCACCGATGCCCAGCGGCGCACCCGACAGGTTCACCTCGGGAATCTCATCCGGCACGCCGCCCTTGCTGCGGTTGGTGAAATCCTGCTCGGCTGCATCGGCGGCTGCCGCACTGTGAAAGCGCGCGGCAATCTCTTTGGCGAGCATCACCTTGGCGTCCTTGGGGTTGCGGCCACCCGCCACCTCGGCCTTGAGCGCGGCAATCTCGGCCAGGCTCTTGAACGACAGCAGCGTGTACCAATCCCACATCAGCGTGTCCGAAATACTCAGCACCTTGGCGAACATGGTGTTGGCGTCTTCGGTGATGCCGATGTAGTTGTTCTTGGACTTGGACATCTTCTCCACGCCGTCCAGACCGACGAGCAGCGGCATGGTGAGCACACACTGCGGCTCCTGGCCGTATTCCTGCTGCAGGTGGCGCCCCATCAGCAGGTTGAATTTTTGATCGGTGCCGCCCAGCTCCAGATCGCTCTTGAGTGCCACCGAGTCGTAGCCCTGCAGCAGCGGGTACAAAAACTCATGCAGGCTGATCGAACTGCCGGCGGTAAAGCGCTGGTGAAAGTCGTTGCGCTCCATCATGCGCGCCACGGTGTACTTGGCCGCCAGCTGGATCATGCCGGCCGCGCCCAAGGGTTCGCTCCACTCGCTGTTGTAGCGGATCTCGGTGCGCGCGGGGTCGAGCACCTTGGCCGCCTGGGTGTAGTAGGTTTCGGCGTTGGCCTTGATCTGCTCGGGCGTGAGCGGCGGGCGCGTGGTGTTGCGTCCAGACGGATCGCCGATCAGCGTGGTGAAGTCGCCAATCAGGAAAATCACCTGGTGCCCCAGGTCTTGCAACTGGCGCATCTTGTTGAGCACCACGGTGTGGCCGATGTGGATGTCGGGTGCCGTCGGGTCCAGCCCCAGCTTGATGCGCAGCGGCTGACCCTTGGCCTGCGAGCGCGCCAGCTTTTGCACCCACTCGTCCCGGGGCAGCAGTTCCTCGACGCCGCGCAGCGACACTTCGAGCGCCTGTGCCACGCCATCGGTGACCGGGAAAGTTGTAACAGCGGAATGATTCATAAGGGTTTTCCAGGGTGTCGCACCAAAAGTGTTCGCTATACTTGCGGCCACATCGCAGTGGCGGATTCTAATTGGCCCGCCATTCCAGACGACTTCTGGAGCACTGCGGCACTGACAGTTCGTGTGTCGTGCAGCCCCTGGCCCCCGCGCCCAGTGCCTGCAGCAGGCCCACACTTACCCTGGGGATTGCATCTTGAATCATGGCTTGACCACCACCGGCGCCGCATTGCTCGATCGGATTTCCCAAGGCATTCAGAAACACCCCAAACGTATCACCGCCCTTTTGGCCGCGCTCCTGCTGACCGGCGGCGGCGGTTCTTTTGCCGTTGCCTCCCTGGCGCCCGATCCGGCCGACCTGCCGGTGCGCATGATCGAGCAACCCATTGATTCGCTGGTCAGCGGCACTTCGCTGGCCGCTTTGACCGAGCAACCGGGTTTCTCGCTGTTTCGCTCCGAGCAGGTGCGCAGCAGCGATACGGCAGAATCCCTGCTGCAGCGCATGGGCGTGGCAGACCCTGCCGCAGCCGCCTTCCTGCGGCGCGACAGCGCCGCGCAGCGCAACCTGCTGGGCCGCACCGGCCGCCTGGTATCAGCGGAAACCACCGACGACCACCGCCTGCTGCGCTTGACTGCCCGCTGGGCCCACGATGACAGCGGCGATTTCAAGCGCCTGGTGATCGAAAAATCCGATACAGGGTTCACCTCACGCATCGAAACAGCCCCACTCACCACCTCCAGCCGACTGGCCGGTGGCGTGATCCAGAGCTCGCTCTTTGCTGCAACCGACGAAGCGCGCATTCCCGACGCCGTGGCCGTACAAGTGGCCGAGCTGTTCTCGGGCGACATCGATTTTCGCCGCTCCCTGCGCAAGGGAGACCGGTTCTCCATCGTCTATGAAACCCTGGAAGCCGATGGCGAGCCGCTGCGCAGTGGCCGCGTGATCAGTGCAGAGTTCCTGAACAATGGCAAATCCCATCAGGCCCTCTGGTTCCAGGAGCCGGGCTCCGCCAAGGGTGCCTATTACACCCTTGACGGCCAAAGCATGCGCCGCGCTTACCTGGCCACGCCTCTGGAGTTTTCCCGCGTGTCCAGCGGTTTTTCCATGCGCTTTCACCCCATTTTGCAAAAATGGCGGGCCCACCTGGGCACCGACTTTGCGGCCCCTACCGGCACCGCCGTGCGTACCGTGGGTGATGGGGTGGTCGAATTTGCAGGTGTCCAGAACGGCTTTGGTAACGTCATCTACGTCAAACACCGCAACCAGCACGTTACGGTCTACGCCCATTTGAGCCGCATCAACGTGAAACAGGGCCAGTCGGTCGCACAAGGCGAAAACATCGGTGCCGTCGGCTCTACGGGCTGGGCTACCGGCCCGCATCTGCACTTCGAGTTCCGCGTCAACGGCCAGCACCAGGACCCCATGACCATCGCACGCCAGAGCGAGGCCGCCACGCCGGTGTCCGCTGCAGCGCGCCCGGCGTTTGACCGCTTGGCCGCAATAATGCGCATGGAGCTGGCGTCCGCCGAGTCCATACAGCAGGCCAGCGCTGAATAAGCACAGCATCTGCGCGGAGCCTCTTCCCGGCACTGCGGCCCACGAGCATACCTATGTCCGAGCTTTACATCGGCCTGATGTCGGGCACCTCGCTCGACGGCGTCGATGCTGTATTGGCCGATTTTTCCGGCCCGCGCTGCCGTGTGCTGGCGCACCATGCGGCCCCCTTTGACGACACCACCCGCGCCGAGCTTCTGGCGCTCAACAGCCCTGGTGCCAACGAACTGCACCGCGCAGCCCTGGCCGCCAACGCTCTGGCTCTCCACTACGCCAAGGCCGTGCACGACCTGTTAAAGAATACTGACATACCCGCCCATGCGGTGCGGGCCATTGGAGCCCATGGCCAGACTGTGCGCCACCGTCCTGGGGAATTCGACGGCACGGGCTATACCCTCCAGCTCAACAACCCTGCCCTGCTGGCCGAACGGACTGGCATTGCCGTGGTGGCCGACCTGCGCAGCCGCGACGTGGCGGCTGGCGGCCAGGGCGCGCCTCTGGTGCCCGCCTTTCACCAGCACATGTTCGGCCAACCGGGGCAGGACTTGCTGGTGCTCAACATTGGCGGGATTGCCAACCTCAGCGTACTGACTGCTGGCGGCCATGTATTGGGTTTTGATTGCGGCCCGGGCAACGCCCTCATGGACCATTGGTGCCAGCGCCATACGAAGCAGCCATTCGATCGGGACGGTAGCTGGGCGGCCAGCGGCCAGGTGCTACCCGGTTTGCTGGCCTTGTTCAACGAGGAACCTTACCTGCACCGGGCGCCGCCCAAAAGCACGGGGCGCGACCTGTTCCACCCCCAATGGCTACAGAAGCAACTGGCAGTTTTTGGCTCCGCATCTCCCGTCGATATCCAGGCCACACTCACAGAATTCACTGCAAGCGCTTGTGCAGCAAGCGCATCAAGCTATAAAAACAATAGTGCATCTTTGGCAGTCTGTGGCGGTGGTGCATTCAACCAGTACCTGATGAAACGCTTGCAGGCACTGCTGCCTTCGCTGCGGGTGCAGGCGACCGATGCTTTTGGCTTGCCGGCCCTGCAGGTGGAGGGTGCTGCCTTTGCCTGG
>NZ_BAAGQN010000007.1:306193-467440 GCF_054783455.1 Simplicispira piscis | reverse complement strand
GGAGCCTGCGCACCCGGCGGCACGAGCGACCCTGGCAAAGCCAGGCTCAGGAGAAGCTGGAACCGCAGCCGCAGGTCGAGGTGGCACCCGGATTCTTGATAACAAACTGCGCGCCCTGCAGATCTTCCTTGTAGTCGATCTCGGCACCCACCAGGTATTGGAAACTCATGGCGTCGATCAGCAGCGAAACGCCGTTCTTGGTCATCACCGTATCGTCTTCGTTGGTGATTTCGTCAAAGGTAAAGCCATACTGGAAGCCCGAGCAGCCGCCGCCTTGCACAAAAACGCGCAGCTTGAGCTCCGGATTGCCTTCCTCGGCAATCAAATCTGCCACCTTGGCCGCCGCACTTTCGGTGAAGATAATGGGATCAGGCATCTCGGTGGGGATATTTTCGGCAACGGCACTCATGGGCGAACTCCAATTCTGGTTGGGTACGATGCTACTGCAATCTCCCCGTTTCTTCTGTTCACTGCTTGCTTGACGCCAATTTCAGTGTGGGCATTTCTTCCACCACCATATCGGCAGGAATCATCTTCCCGCAGATGGTGGCACCCTGGTGCATTTCCAAGGTTTTGTAGTGCACATCACCAGCAATACGCGCCTTGGGCTGCATCTCCAGCATGGTGCCCGCATGCAACGGGCCATTGATATGACCGTTGACGATCACATGGTCGGCATAGACCGCGCCGTCGACCCGTGCCGAGGCCGAGATGACCAGCAGCCCGGGTTTGTCTGAAGCGGCTCGCACGTCGCCCACCACTTCACCATCAATGCGCAAGCCATCCGTAAAGTGCACATTACCTTCGATGCGGGTGCCTTCGGCGATCAGGCTCTTGATGGGTGGTTGCTTGTTGCGGGAAAACATGGGTCGGACTCCTTGGCGTGCACGGGCACGCATTCGAACAAATCGGTGTGCATCAGTGCGCGGCGGCGGCCTGGCCCAATACTACGGTCTGCGTAGCATGGAGGGTGGCCCCCTCCATGACGCGAGCGGTGACGGTTTTTACCATGGCCCGCAGCGGCAAATCGACCACCCCCTCCAAGCGGCGGTACTGGCGCAACTGCAATACCGCTGCATCGGATACTGTCTGGCTCCAGGGCTTGCCGTCGCGCGTGCCAGACAGCACCAGCTCTAGCCGGCCCTTGAATTCCGGGGCATTCTTGGTTTGGCGCATCACCAGCACCTGCCAGCGCAGATGGGAGTCCGCCCGCATTTCTGCCTGCAATCCCCGAATGGCCATGCTAAGGCTGCCAGTGTTGGCGGGGATGAGCTTCTCAAAAAACCCCAAGTCTTCCCGCAGGGCCATGTTTTCAGCTTCGGCTTGCTTTAGACGGGCCATCAGTTGCTGCATCGCCGTGCGCTCGGCGACCAGCAAGCTGTCCGAGCTGTTAGCCACCGACTGCTGGAGCTGATTGTCTTCACGCAGACGGTCCAGCTCAGAACGCAATCGAATCAGCTCTTCACGGCTCACCGTGTCAATACCGGCAATGGAGCGTCCAAATTCAAAAGCCCACAAGGCCACGGCAGCACAAAGACCGAGTACGACCGCCAGAAACAACCAGCGCAGCGGCCAGGGCATGGCACTGCGCACCGCCATGCGGGGGGCACTGATGGTCAGGCGGCGGCGCAACAATCGCAAACGCATGGGGGCGTCGTTCTCCTGTGCAGTGGTTCGGGCTCGGGCAGTGCACGCCCTGCGAGGCGAGGCATGCGGCGCGTGCCGCAATATACCCTGGCTACTGGGCTCCATCCGCCAGAAAAGAAAAAACCGCAAACGGGATAACCCGGATGCGGTTTGGGGCAAAACAGTAAAAAAGCGGATTAACGCTTGGAGAACTGCTTGGCGCGGCGTGCAGAACGCAGGCCGACTTTCTTACGCTCGACTTCGCGCGCATCGCGCGTCACGAAACCAGCCTGGCTGAGGGCCGACTTGAGCGTTGCGTCATAGTCGATCAGGGCGCGGGTGATGCCGTGGCGGGCCGCGCCGGCCTGGCCGGACTCACCGCCGCCATGCACATTGATCATCACGTCGAAGGTTTCGGCGTGGTTGGTCAGCAGCAGGGGTTGCTTGGCGATCATGATCGAGGTTTCACGGCCGAAGTAGGACTGGATGTCCTTGCCGTTGACTGTGATCTTGCCAGAGCCTTTTTTCAGAAACACGCGGGCGACGCTGGATTTGCGACGGCCGGTTCCATTGTTCCATTCACCAATCATCTCAAGGCTCCTTACAGTTCCAGCACTTTGGGCTGTTGGGCGGTGTGGGGATGCTCAGCACCACCGTACACCTTGAGTTTCTTGATCATCGCGTATCCGAGCGGGCCCTTGGGCAGCATGCCCTTGACAGCCTTCTCCAGCGCGCGGCCGGGGTGCTTGGATTGCATGTCGCGGAAGTTCGTGGCCGTAATACCGCCGGGATAACCCGAATGACGGTAGTACACCTTGTCGATCGACTTGGTGCCGGTGACCTTGATTTTTGCGGCGTTGATGATGACGATGAAATCACCGGTATCAACGTGAGGCGTGTAAATGGCTTTGTGTTTGCCGCGCAGACGGAGGGCAACTTCGCTGGCTACCCGGCCGAGCACCTTATCGGTGGCGTCAATCACAAACCACTCGTGCACGACCTCAGCGGGTTTGGCGCTGAATGTAGACATGAGTTTTCTCTTTCGAGGGCTTGACCGGCCTAAAAAGGGGCCGGTGTCCTTGGCGCTCTTTTCCACGGTCGGCGTTTCTCTGAGCGGAAACCTCTTAGGTGGTACTTGCAAACACGGCCCAAGGACCGCACTCACACTTCGCCGCGGAGCACGCAAGCGCTGCGAAGCCTGTCATTATACAAAGACCGCGCGCTTATGCCAAGTGACTTTCAAAAGCAGTCACGCGAGGCGGGCGCGCAGCGCACGCACAGCGCTTTCTGGCGTTGTCAGAACCGGCAATCCCAGCGCATCGCGCACGGCAGGCGCAGCACGGGCCATGCTGAACTGCGCCAGCGCAATCACCGAGCATCCAGCTGCAGCCAGTTCCCGCGCCACGGCCACGACCGCCCGGTCATGCGCCGCCAGATCACCCTGGTGGAGGGACTCCAGAGCGGCCGCTGCCAGCGCACACCGCAGGTCAAGCTGCGCCGGAAACTCGGGCGGCATGCTGACGAGTGTCGGTGCGAACGACGCGACCAGCCCGACCCGCCCGCCCAGGTCCACAGCCTCCTGCACCATGGCTTCGTTGGGTTTCAGGACAGGAATGCCTGCATGCCTGCGTGCAACACCCTCAATGCACGGCCCAAAGGCTGAACAGGTGAACAAAATCGCCTGCGCGCCCGTACCCACGGCATAGTCTGCGAGCACCTCAAAGCGGCGATGCATCGCCGCATCCAGTCCTTGGCCGCGTTGGGCAAGGTCGCTTGAGAGACTGTCGTCGAGCAGGTTCATACGCTGTGCTTCAGGCCACGCTTGCGCCATCTCGTCATTGATGGGCGCCACCGAATGCGCCAGCGCATGGATGAGGGCAATCCGCGTCATGCCGCGCCCCTTGCCAGCTTGTGGTCCCGCAGCAAAAGTCGACGACGCTGAACAGCAATCACGAGTAACAGCAAGGCCAGCGCGGGCAGAAACATCCACTCTTTGTCAGGCCGATCGGCGGGTACTTCGACAGAGACGATGCGATAACCCTGCTCAATACCCAGCTTTTCTCCCACACTGCGGAACTTCACATTGGTGATGAGCAGTTCGCTGCCCTGGGCGATGGCGCTCACGCCGGTACTGCCCAGGCGCTCGCGCACCGTGCCCGGCGCGCCAAGTGGCAGCAGCACGCCTTTGCGAACATCCTTACCGTCCGTGTTAGTGCCTTCAATCCAGACGCGTTTACTCGCACCAGCAGGCGCTTCTTCAATCATCTGGCCCATCTGCGCCGCAGGCACCTCCTGGAACGGCGGATACACCATGTCCCACCAGAAGCCCGGCCGAAACAGTGTGAACGTAATCAGCAACAGGGCGATGGTCTCCCACCAACGGCTGCGCACCAGGAAGTAGCCCTGCGTGGCGGCAGCAAACACCAGCATCGCCATGACTGCGCTGATCACCGTGAGAGCAAAGTGAACCGGCCCGGTGATGCCGATCATCAGCAATTGGGTATTGAAGATGAACAGGAACGGCAAGATGGCCGTGCGCATGCTGTAGAGGAACGCGGTGATGCCTGTTTTGATTGGGTCGGTGCGCGCAATCGCCGCTGCCGCAAAAGAGGCAAGCCCCACCGGCGGCGTCACATCAGCCATCAACCCGAAATAGAAGACAAACAAATGCACAGCGATCAGCGGAACGATGAGACCGCTTTGCGCCCCCAGCTCAACGACCACCGGAGCCATCAGGGTCGACACTACGATGTAGTTGGCTGTCGTGGGCAAGCCCATGCCCAGAATGAGGCTGATGATGGCTACCAGGAAGAGCATCAGCATCAGGTTGCCACCGGAGAGCAATTCGACGATTTCCGTCATCACCAGGCCAATACCGGTGAGCGAGACCGTGCCCACGATGATGCCGGCCGCTGCCGTCGCCACACCGATGCCGATCATGTTGCGCGCGCCTGCAGCCAGACCTTCGATCAGATCCCTGGCACCCAGCTTGACGGCCGCGCCGAGCGCACCTGTTCCACGGAAATAGGCCAGGATCGGCTTTTGCGTGAGCATCACGAAGATGATGAACATGGTGGCCCAGAACGCCGAAAGGCCAGGCGACATCTGCTCAACCATCAAACACCAGATGAGCACCACCACGGCCAACAGGTAGTGCAGGCCAGACTTCACGGTCGGCGCCGTTTCCGGCAACTCAAAGACCGGTGCATTCGGGTCATCAAGCGGCAATTCTGGCTGACGCGAGCCAAACCACAGCAGCCCGACATAGGTGGCGAGCAGGGCTGCGCCAATGATCCAGATGGCTGCGCTCCCCGCGACATCCTTCACCCAACCGACACCCCAATACACCACCCCACACAGCACGAAGAACCCCGACACGGTGAGCCCCAGCGAGAGCAGACGAGCCCCCCCTGAAGCCGTACTACGCCGTGGCAGACCCACCATGTTGGCTTTGAGTGCCTCGATGTGCACGATGTACAGCAGCGCAATATAAGAAATGATGGCCGGCAGAAAAGCATGCTTCATCACCTCGACGTAAGGAATACCCACGTACTCCACCATCAGGAAGGCCGCAGCCCCCATCACCGGCGGCATCAACTGACCGTTGACCGAGCTGGACACCTCCACCGCACCTGCCTGATCGGGCCGATAGCCCACGCGCTTCATGAGCGGAATAGTGAAGGTACCCGTAGTGACCACATTGGCAATCGACGAGCCCGAAATGATGCCAGTCGCAGCAGACGACAGCACTGCAGCCTTGGCCGGACCGCCGCGCATATGGCCCAGCAGGGCAAATGCAGATTTGATGAAGTAGTTGCCGGCACCTGCCTTATCAAGCAGCGAGCCGAACAGCACAAACAGGAAAATGAAACCACTGGAGACACCCAGTGCGACGCCGAACACACCCTCGGTGGTCAACCACTGGTGGCTCATGGCGCGGTTCAGCGAAAAGCCCCGGTGGGCAATCATGTCGGGCATGTAGCGCCCGCCAAAGGTGTATATCAAGAACACCAGCGCCACGACCACCATCGGCAGACCGAGCACGCGGCGCGTGGCTTCGAGCAACAGCGCCATGCCGACCACGGCGGTATAAATGTCCATCTGGGTCGGGTTGCCGGGCCGGGTGGCAATGTCGCGATAAAACAAAAATAGATAAGAGGCGCAAAAAGCCGCCACCACCCCCAACACCCAATCGGTGAGCGGCACCCGCTCGCGCGGTGATCGCTTGAAGGCCGGGTACGACAGATAAGCCAGAAACACGGCAAAAGCAAGGTGAATGGCGCGGCTTTCCGTGTCGTTGAAAACCAGGACACCGAAAGTAAACGGGAGCGGCGACGCGATCCACAGCTGGAACAGCGACCAGGCGAGCGCGACACAAAGGAGAAAAAACCCGACCGCTGGGCCAGGCGAGCGCCCCCCAAAGTCGTTGTCGACGACGAGTTGCTGCACGTCAACAGCCGGTGGAGCAGAAGTTTCTTTGGCGGGGGTCATGCGTATCCTCGCAGTGCATGGTTGAAACAAAAAAGCCCTGACAGATCAGAGCTTTTTCGCGGCGAATGCCGGCGTTTCTGAAACCGGGCGAATTACATCCAGCCTTTTTCCTTGTAGTACTTCACAGCACCGGGGTGCAGCGGAGCACTCAGACCGTTTTTGATCATTTCCTTGGGATCAAGGTGCGCGAGAGCCGGATGCAGCTTCTTGAAGTCATCGAAATTATCGAAGACGACCTTCACGAGTTCATACACGACGTTGTCGGGCACTTTGCTCGACGTGACAAGCGTAGCGAGCACGCCATACGTCGGGGTCGGCTTCGGATTGCCCGCATACACTGCGGGGATCTCAACCTTGGCGTAATAGGGTGCAGTTGCCACCAGCTTGTCCACGGCCGGGCCCGTCACCGGCACCAGTTGAGCGCCACAGGTCGTAGTCGGATCCTGGATGTTGGCCGAGGGGTGGCCGACGCCATAGAGGAATGCATCGATCTTGTTGTCACACAGCGCCGCGCCGTGTTCGTCGGCCTTGAGCTCTGACGCCAAAGCAAAGTCAGAGTTCTTCCATCCCAGCGCCGCAATCAACTCCTCGGCCGCAGCACGAGTGCCCGAGCCTGGATTGCCAATATTGAAACGCTTGCCTTTCAAATCTTCAATCGACTTGATGTTGGCTTCCTTGCGTGCCAGGATCGTGATCGGTTCGGGGTGCAATGAGAACACCGAGCGCAGTTCCTTGTAGGGACCGTCTTTTTCGAATTGTTTAAGGCCTTTGTCAGCGTTGTATTGCACGTCAGACTGCGCGACACCGAAGTCGAGTTCGCCAGCACGGATGGTATTCACGTTGAATACAGAGCCGCCCGTCGATTCAACAGAGCAACGGATGCCGTGTTTGGACCGATCCTTGTTCATCAGGCGACAGATGGCCCCACCCGCAGCGTAATAGACGCCCGTGACGCCGCCAGTGCCGATGGTCACGAACTTCGGTTGAGCGATGGCCCCGGGCGCCATCATTGAAGCAGCAAGGCCCACGGAAGCGGCCAACATACTCAAGGAAAATTTCATCTTCATCTTTGGTCTCTCCTTCAAAAAAAACGGGGCCGACACCATCAAGGCAGCGATGCGAAAATGGACTCGGCGAGCAGGCCCACTATCTGTGCCAGCTCCGCGTCACTGGCCACAAAAGGTGGCGCCAACAAGATGTGATCACCATCGCATCCATTGACCGTTCCGCCCATGGGGTAAACCATCAAGCCATGCGACATCGCCTGTCTCTTCACCTGCGCGTGCAAACGCAGGGCCGGCTCAAACGGCGTTTTTGATTTCCGGTCACGCACGAGTTCAACGCCCCAAAAAAACCCACGTCCACGGATGTCGCCTACGTTCGGATGCGTGCCCAGCGCCTGGCGCAACAGGCCACCGAAATGGGCGCCCGCACTGGCCACGCGCTGCACCAGGCCATCGCGCTCGATAATGGTTTGCACCGCCAGCGCAGCCGCGCACGCCACCGGGTGGCCCAGATAGGTGTGGCCGTGCTGGAAAAATCCACTACCCTGCCCGATGGCGTCGACGATGCGGTGCTGTGCCAGCACCGCACCAATCGGCTGATAACCACCGCCCAGGCCTTTGGCGATGGCTTCTATGTCCGGCACCACACCTTCCTTAGTGCAGGCATGCAGGCTGCCGGTACGACCCATCCCACACATGACCTCATCAAGAATCAGCAACACGCCGTGGCGGTCACACACCTCACGCACGGCATGAAAATAGCCCGGCACCGGCACAAGCACACCCGCTGTGGCGCCGCCCACGGTTTCAGCCACAAACGCAATCACGCTTTTGGGCCCAAGGCGCACGATGGTTTCGTCTAGCTCACGCGCCAGGCGCAAGCCGTATTGCTCAGGGGTTTCATGGTCCCGTTGTTCCCGATAGGGATAGCAGGGCGACACATGGGTCGCCTCCACCAGCAACGGCGCGAACGGCGCTCTGCGCCATGCATTGCCCCCCACAGCCAACACGCCCAGTGTGTTGCCGTGGTAGCTTTGCCGACGGGCAATGAAATGGCGCCGCTCCGGCTCACCGGTTTCGACGAAATACTGGCGCGCCAGCTTCATAGCGGCCTCCATGGCCTCCGAGCCGCCGCTGACAAAATACGCATGGCTCATACCCGGAGGCGCCGTACGCACCAGTTGATCGGCCAGCGTTTCCGCCACTTCGGTGGTAAAAAAACTCGTATGCGCGTACGCCAATTGGTCAATCTGGCGGTGCATGGCCTCCAGAACTTCCGGGTGTCCATGGCCCAGGCACGACACCGCAGCACCGCCACAAGCATCCAGGTAACGACGCCCCTGTGAATCCACCAAGTACACACCCTCGCCCGACACCGCACGCGGTGGAGTGGTATGCAGATGGCGGTGAAAAACGTGGGTGGAAGCAGCTGGCGAGGGCATGGTAGGCATGCCGACAAGTTTAGGACGTTGCTCGCCCACGACGTATGCCAATTGATCTTCATTCCATAACGAAAGCTCATACCACCCATAAGATCCGGGCATGGATTTCGCTCCGATCGGCATTCGACACGGCGTCGCCCGCGCCCTAGCATGGGCCGATGATTCAAGGAAATTCCCCGCGTTCCGTTGTCGTCCTCGGCGCTGGCATTGTCGGCTTGGCCACTGCATGGGAACTTGCGCACCAGGGCTATGAGGTCACTGTGGTGGACCGAGCAACCAGTGGCGCCGGAGCCAGTCGCGCCAATGGCGCGCAACTAAGTTACTCGTATGTGCAGCCACTGGCCGACGCTTCCATCTGGAGGCAGCTTCCCAAACTGCTGCTCACCAGCGATTCACCACTCAAACTGCGCATCCAGGCCGATCCAGCGCAGTGGGCTTGGGGCTTGCAGTTTTTGGCTGCCTGTCGCGACGATGTGTCGCGTCGCACCACAGAGGCTTTGCTGGCACTGGCGGCGAGCAGCCGTGCCGGTTTCAACGCCATGATGGCGCAAACAGGCCTGGCCTGCGACTTCTCAGCCACCGGCAAACTGGTGCTTTACGCTGATGCGGCCTCGTTTGCCAGCGCACAGCGCCAGATGCTGCTGCAGCGCGCACTCGGCAGTGTGCAGGAGGCTGTGACAGCGGAGCAATGCGTCACCATCGAACCCGCCCTGCAATCCCAGGCGCCGCGCATTGCAGGGGCCATCCATACCCCCAGCGAATGCGCAGCCGACTGCTTCAAGGTGTGTGAAGGGCTAGAAACTGCCCTGCGTGCACGCGGCGTGCGTTTCCTGATGGCCACCGAGGTCACCCGTTTGGTGACCAACGGCGGCCGTGTGTGCGCGGCACAAAGCTCGGTCGGCGCGATTGAAGCCGATGCGTTCGTACTGGCCATGGCAACAGGATCTGTGCGCTTGGCCCGTGACCTGGGCATTCGACTGCCGGTATATCCACTCAAGGGCTACAGCGTCACAGTGCAAGCGGCAGCCGAACGCGCTGCCGCACCGCAGGTCAACGTGACAGATGCTGCGCGCAAAATTGTGTTTGCCCGTCTAGGCGATCGTTTGCGCATTGCAGGCATGGCGGAGCTGGTGGGCAACGACACCCACATCCCGGACGCACGTATCACGGCGCTGCTGGCGGCAGGGCGTGAGATTTTTCCGTATGCCAGCGACTACGGAGCCCTGGACCGCTGGGCCGGATTGCGGCCGGCAACGCCCACAGGTCTGCCCATCGTCGGCACACTGTGCCGCGCACCCGCCAACCTGTTGTTCAACACCGGCCATGGTGCACTGGGTTTTACCCTGGCCTTTGGTACGGCTCAGGCCTTGCTCGCACCCCTGCGCGCTGCGGATCGCTGATTGCTACCTGGTGAAGCGCCTGCTGGAATGGCACGTACGCCAGGCATGTGCGTCAGCGCCTGGCGCATACAGTCGGTAAAGGCGCGCACGAGCTGTGAGTGCGGCCGCGCAGAAGGCCGCAAAGCATGCACAAAGGTCTGCACTGCCGGCTCAAACGCCAGCACCTCGACGCGGTTGCCATCGGCCGATTGGGCGGTACAAGCCTCCACGATGGCTACCCCCACTCCGTGGTGGGCCAGCGCAAGGGCAACATGGTAAGTTTGCACCACCATCACCGGGTGCAGCTCAGGATCAGTGTCCCCCAGCGCATGGGCCAACATCCGCCCCATGGGGTCGCGCGCATCCAGGCCGATCACCGGCAGACCGACAAGATCGCGCACCCCCAGCACACCAGCCACGCTTTGAGCCGGTGACAGCAGACCCTTGGGCACCACGCACACAAGGGTCTGACTGGCCAGGCATTCTTCCGTCAGCGCGGGATGAGACGGTGCACCGAAGAGGAAACCGACATCCGCCTCCTGCAACACCAGGGCATCCACGATTTGCGGCGAATGCAAGGCCGCATGGTGAATGACCACCGAAGGATGCTGCGCCCGAAAACGCTGAACCGCAGCGGGGAATACCTCGTAACTCAAAGCCAGAACAGTCTGCACGCGCAACTCCTTGACACTGTCTGCGGTGCGCAGGCCTTGCGCCAATCGACGGACTTCGCCGAGATCGGTGAACAGCCTATCTACCAGCGGGAACAGGCTGCGCGCCTCAGCCGTGGCCACAAGCCGCCCCCCCACCCGTTCAAACAACGGGAAGCCCAATTGCAACTCGGCGTGCTTGAGAGTGCGGCTGACGGCCGGCTGGGTGATGTTGATCAGACGCGCAGCGCCGCTGACGCTGCCAGTGACCATGACTGCGTTGAAAACTTCAATATGGCGCAGACGCATCGACAGCAGGCGGCTCAATTGGCAAAGTTACTACGCTCCAGAGGTTCCATGGCCTTACGGAACTCAACACAGGCCGCGCGGCCTGCATTGCCCGGCTTGCGACACTCTTCACGCAGACACATGCTGCGGGTGAACACATTGGTGTTCTCGCACAGGGGTGCTGGCGGACGCGGTGCAGGCTTAGGTGCTGGCGGCTCCGGGGGAGGGGCGGGCGCGGGCTCGGGGGCTGGTGCAGGGCTGGACACCGGCGCGGGCTGCTCTTTGACGACTTTGGTTGTTCGGGTCGCTCGCGGCGGCGACTTGGAAACCGCGCGTGGATCGTCCGTGGCCACAAAGGCGGGGGACGGTTCCACAATGACCGCAGGCTCGCTGGCGGCCGCTTGTGCGGCTGTGGGATCAGAGGCCGGCTCAGCGACGTTCTGCTGCACCGCCAGGGGTGGCGATGCTTCTACCGGAGGTTTTAACTCGGTAATGATCGCTTCCACAGGTGCCGGGGCACGGCTGCGCCAGCCATAGGCTGCAGCCGCCGCCACGACGACAAAGACACCGGCCATGACCAGCCACGTCATGCCCAAGGGACGTGCTGCGGTTTTTTCGCGCGTGCGACCTGCCTCCTTGGCCGCCCGTGCGGCCGCCTTTTGCGAGGGGCTATGGGCATGCACTTTCTCCAGGCCTGGCTTTTGCCGTCCCGCCACACCGGCCGCGTGGATACCGTGCGCCGGGTCCGGATCCAGAAAACGGCTGTCGGCAATGTCTTCCATGGCCACCGTATCACCCGCATCCAGGAACACTGTATCGGCTGCGTCAGGGAGAAGGATGGCGTCCTGCACCGGGCTGCACACCTTGGCGGTATCCACCGGTACCGACAGTGGTGCAGCCACCGCTGCGGCAGGAGCCAGGGGCCCAGGAGAGGATGATTGCCGGAGTTTTTCTTTCATCTCCGAGGTCACATCCACCGTAGGCACCACATGGCCCGGGCCTGGCTGGTCGGTGGGTTCGACCCAGATGTCACCCAGATCGGAGCGAAAATCAAAATGTTCCACCCCTTCAGGTGGGGTCGTCATCTCCATGATCTGCAGGAAGGCATCGATGCTCTGCGGACGGTCCCGGGGATTGAGTGCCAGAGACTGGGAGATGGCTGCCACGAAGGCGGGCGAATATTCTTGCCCGAACTGGCGAAAAACTGTTTTGGCTACACGGGAGAACGGCACCATACGGTCTCGGATCGAACGCAGGGTGGAAGGCAGTGGCGTATCGTTGCACAGGCAACCGTGCACTACGGCGGCCAGTGAGTACAGATCACTCCAGGGCCCCTGGGCCAGATCGGCATCGCCATCAGCGTATTGCTCGATGGGCGCGTAGTTCACCTTCAGAACGGCGGTGTGTTTGTGGTCCCGGTCATTGATCGCATGGCGCGCAGCCCCCAGATCAAGCAGCACCGGGGGCCCGATATCCTGCAGAAAAAGGTTGTCAGGCGACACATCGCGGTGCAAAGTTTGCCCATCATGCAGTTCACGCAGCGCCCCCAGCACGCACCACAGCACCTTGCGCAGCCAGGCCTCGGGCGGCGGGGTGCGCATTTGCGCGCGCGCCTGCTTGAAGGTCATGCCGGTGTACAAGGGCATGACCATGTAAGCGGTGTTGTTGGCTTCCCAGAAGCGGAACACCTTGACGAGCGATGGATGATCGAACTGTGCCAGCAGGCGTGCCTCGCCCACAAAAGACTTCAAGCCGGCCATAAATGCCGACTGGTCGGCGGGCGAGCGCGCGAGCAGTGAGCCATCGTCCGTACGGGCGACCAGCGCCGCAGGCATGAACTCCTTGATAGCCACGGCCCGGTGCAGAGAGTGGTCGAACGCCCGGTACACCATGCCGAATCCTCCCACGCCCAGCAGCGCGAGGATCTCGAACTCGCCAAGGCGCGTGCCCACCGGCAGTGCATCAACATGGAGCGCCCCTGGAGCGGGCGCAGAAGTGGAGCGAACATTCATGGCAGAAGGACAAGGGATGGATGGGCAACCCAGAAGATGATTAAGGCGCAATCATCGCCTCACAGAAACCCGCCCGACGCAACAAAACGCATCTTGGCTGCAAAAAAACGTCAGTGACAGCGAAATAGTGCCGATTGTGCCCACCCTTGAGCCTCACACACACAGGGTCATCCCACCCTCAAGATTCGGAGCAAACAGCAAACACCAGCCGCATGGTTACCATTGGAGCATGTTCAGTTACCGCCACGCCTTCCATGCAGGCAACCACGCCGATGTGCTCAAGCACACAATGCTGATTGCCGCCCTGCAATACCTGACCGAGAAGGATGCCGCCTTGACCGTGCTGGACACCCATGCCGGCGCAGGCCTGTACCGACTGGACGGTGACTACGCACGCACCAGTGGCGAGGCCAGAGAGGGCATCCTGCGCCTCACCGCCGCCGACACTCCGGGCGAAGCCTTGGCGCCGATGCTGCAAAACTATGTGGACCTGGTGCGCACATTCAACCAGGGCAGCAGCACCAAAGTCTATCCGGGCTCACCCTTCATCATCCAGCGCCTGCTGCGCGCGCACGACAAGCTCAAGCTGTTTGAACTGCATCCCACCGACTTGCGTGCTCTGGCAGGCAATGTGGCCCAGCTTGACGCGGGGCGCCAGGTGGCCGTGCTGCACGAGGATGGTTTCGAGGGGGTCAAGAAATTTTTACCTCCACCGGCCCGCCGCGCTTTGCTGCTGTGCGATCCCAGCTATGAAATAAAGAGCGACTACAGCAAGGTGCTGGACATGGTGCAAGACGGACTCAAGCGCTTTGCCACAGGCACCTATGCGGTCTGGTACCCCATCATTCCGCGCCCCGAAGCCCACGACCTGCCCCGCAGACTCAAGACCATGGCGCAGAAGGCAGGCAAGAGCTGGCTGCACGCCACGCTCACGGTGAAATCCAGCAAAATCACCGAGAACGCTCAGGGCGAAACGCAGCGCCCGGGCTTACCCGCCAGCGGCATGTTCCTCATCAACCCGCCCCACACCCTGAAAGCGGGTCTGCAACAGGCGCTACCGCAGTTGGTGGAACGGCTGGGGCAGGATCGCAACGCGACCCACACGCTCGAATCAGGCAGCTGATCCGCCCCACAGGCAAGGGCGGGCCTGTCGATCAGCGCTTGCAACGAGCGAGGAAGGCGTCCTCGAAACGGCTGAGCTCATTGCGCTCTCCCGCAGAGAGGTCCGTGCGCGCGCGTTTGGTCGCAATGATGCGACGCGATTCGGCACACTGCTCCGCGAAACGCTGCTCCTGCTCACGCTGGCTCTGGCCGACCAATTGGGCCGTTTTTTCTTCCTCGCGGCGCTGCTTTTTCACCTCTCGCCGTTCATCCGACAGCTGTGAATAAGCCTCCTGCTCCTGCTCACGACAGTCGCGCTTGTATTCGCGCCGCATGCCTTCCACCACATCAGGTTTGATGCCACGCGAATAAGCGGAACGGATGCCGCTGTCCAGCGAACGGCAGCGCGCACTCATGTACTGGTAGTGTTCCGGCTCTTCGGTGGGCACCCGCACCGCGGTGGAGTAGCTATTGCTGCTGCGACCATAGGACGACGGCGCCGACCCGGACACCGCAGCCGTCGTGCGTGCGTTCGGCGGACAGGGGCGGGACAGAACGAAAGTATTTCCGCTGTCATCCCGGCAGTGGTAGCGCGTTTGAGCGGTGACATCAGACGCTGCCAGGCCACCACCAGCGGCCAGCAGCAAAGCAATTACAGATCTCATCGGAGCACGGCAAAAATCAAAACCGGCATGTTACCGGAGCAGACCAAGGCGGCGGCTGATTTCCAGGGTGGCCGCGCTCTGGTTCATGGTGTAAAAATGCAGCGCCGGTGCGCCTTCAGCGCGCAGGCGCTCACACAGGGCCGTGACCACGTCCAGCCCGAACGCACGGATCGAGGCCACATCGTCGCCAAAACCCTGCAGACGCAGACGCACCCAACGTGGGATCTCGGCACCGCAGGCGTCCGAAAACCGCATGAGTTGCGTGGAGCTGGTGATCGGCATGATGCCGGGCACCACGGGCACATCGGCGCCCAGGCGCCGCGCCTCGTCCACAAAGCGCAGGTAGGCATCGCCGCTGTAAAAATACTGGGTAATAGCGGCATCGGCACCCGCCTGCACCTTGGCGGCATAGGCCTTGAGGTCGGCCTCGGGCGAGCGGGCCTGCGGATGTATCTCGGGGTAGGCGGCCACTTCGATGTGGAAGTCGCGCCCCGTTTCTGCCCGGATGAAGGCCACCAGGTCGCTGGCGTAGTGGAACTCTCCACCCATGCCATAGCCGCTGGGCAAATCACCGCGCAGCGCCACCAGGCGCCGCACACCCATGGCTTTGAGTGTCGCCAGCTGTTCCCGCACCGAGGCGCGCGTGGCACCAATGCAAGAGAAATGCGAAGCTGCGTCGACGCCCTCCTGCAAAATGGCCTGCACCGTGTCAAAAGTGCCCTGCTGGGTGGAGCCACCCGCGCCGTAGGTGACGGAGCAGAACTGGGGCTGCAGCGCATAAAGCTGCTGGCGCACGGTGCGCAGCTTGTCGGCGCCTTCGGGTGTCTTGGGGGGGAAAAACTCCACGCTCACCGGCAGGCCGGGGCGTGCTGCATTGGTGGCGGTCATGCGGCCTTCCTTGCAAAAACAAAAAATTCTCGGTTGCCGTCGCCGCCCGCAATCGGGCTATCAAACCAGTCCTGTACGGCAAGACCCACATCGGCACAGCAGGCGCGCAGGCGCTGCTCCACCACCGTATACAGCGCGGCATCCCGCACGATCCCCCCTTTGCCCACTTGGCCCGGCTGCAGTTCAAACTGTGGTTTGACCAGCATCAGCACATGGCCGTCCGGGGCCAGCAGCGGCACCAGCGCAGGCAGTACCAGCGTGAGCGAGATAAAGGACAGGTCACCCGTAATCAGTTCAAACAACGGCGTAATGCCGTGGCCTGCCAAGGCAGCTTGGCGGCGGGAAGCCTCTGCCGCCACAGGGCTTTCCTGCGGGGCTTGGCCACGGGCCAGCGCGACCTCGACATCCTCGTCACGCACATCATCGCTGTCGTCGTAGTCCGACACCTCGCCATCGCCCGACATCCAGCGATAGGGGTTATCGGGCGGTGTGTCGTCTTCTTTTTCCGCTGGCGCCACCGTATCGGATCCTGCTGCCTCCCAGGCCTCTTGCAGTGAGGCCGGTGTCAGCGCCCGCGCATTAAGCCCTTCGAGGCACACCACGCGCGGGTCCTGGCGCAGTTGCGCATGCAACTGGCCATGGCCCACATCGACGCCCACCACCCGGTGTGCACCGTGCTCCAGCAGGCAATGCGTAAACCCCCCGGTGGACTGGCCCACATCCAGGCACTGAAAATCCTGCACCGCCAGCCCGACGTGCCGCAGTGCGGCTTCGAGCTTGAGCCCGCCACGCGAGACAAACCGCGCCTCGGCCTCGGCCTCCTGCAGCAGGCACACCTCGGCTCCGGCCGGAATCTCGTCGCCATTTTTGACCACGCGGTTCCAGGGTGCGGACGCAGCCAGGCGCCACTGCACCCCGCTGGCGATCAGGCGCTGGGCCTGCGAGCGGGTACTGGCCAGCCCGCTCTCCACCAAAAAGACATCAGCACGCATAATATTTTGAGAAAAATTCGACTCAACCGCTTGCACAGCAAGCGGTTGCAGCTATTACATCAATAGCAAATCAATAACGGTAAGTATCGGGCTTGTAGGGGCCTTGCTTGGGCACGCCGATATAAGCAGCCTGCTCGTCGCTCAACTCGCTCAGCATGGCGCCCACTTTCTTCAGGTGCAGGCGTGCCACCTTTTCATCCAGATGCTTGGGCAGCACGTAGACCTTGCCGCTTTCGTAGAAGTCGTTGTGCGTGAACAGCTCGATCTGAGCGATGGTCTGGTTGGCAAAGCTCGACGACATCACGAAGCTCGGATGGCCTGTGCCGCAGCCCAGGTTCACCAGGCGGCCCTTGGCCAGCAGGATGATGCGTTTGCCATCGGGGAAGATGACGTGATCGACCTGGGGCTTGACCTCTTCCCATTCGCATTTTTCTTCGAGCTTTGCAACCTGGATTTCGTTGTCGAAGTGGCCAATGTTGCAGACGATAGCCTGGTCCTTCATGGCGGTCATGTGCTCGAAGGTGATCACATCGCGGTTGCCGGTGGTGGTCACAAAAATGTCGGCCTTGTCGGCGGCGTATTCCATGGTCACGACCTTGTAGCCTTCCATCGCGGCCTGCAGCGCGTTGATGGGGTCAATCTCGGTCACCCAGACCTGGGCCGACAGCGCACGCAGCGCCTGGGCGCTGCCCTTGCCCACGTCGCCGTAACCCGCAACGCAGGCCACTTTGCCCGCAATCATCACATCGGTAGCGCGCTTGATGCCGTCCACCAGCGACTCGCGGCAGCCGTACAGGTTGTCAAACTTGCTCTTGGTGACCGAATCGTTCACGTTGATGGCGCGGAACATCAGGCTGCCCTTGGCGGACATTTCCTTGAGGCGGTGCACGCCGGTGGTGGTTTCTTCGGTGACGCCGATGATCTCCGCACTCTTGCGGCTGTACCAGGTGGGGTCCACGGCCAGCTTGGCCTTGATGGAGGCAAACAGGCAGGTTTCTTCTTCGCTGGTAGGGTTGGCAATGAGGGATGCGTCTTTTTCAGCACGCTTGCCCAGGTGCATGAGCAGCGTGGCGTCGCCGCCGTCGTCCAGAATCAGGTTCGGGCCTTCGCCGGGCGTGCCTGCAGCGCCGAAGTCAAAAATACGGTGCGTGTAATCCCAGTAGTCGGCCAGCGACTCGCCCTTGATGGCGAACACCGGTGTGCCGCCCGCAGCAATGGCGGCGGCGGCATGGTCTTGCGTCGAGAAAATGTTGCACGAAGCCCAGCGCACCTGCGCGCCCAGCGCCTGCAGCGTCTCGATGAGCACGGCGGTCTGGATAGTCATGTGCAGGCTGCCGGTGATGCGCGCGCCCTTGAGCGACTGCTTGGCAGCGAATTCTTCGCGGATGGCCATCAGGCCGGGCATCTCGGTTTCGGCGATGCGGATTTCTTTGCGGCCCCAGGCGGCCAGGCCAATGTCGGTAATGGCGCAGTCGGTGAGGACGGGGGCGTTGACGCGTGCGTTCATGGTTTGCTCCAAAGCATGTTTGAAAAACCACTCGCCGGGGGAAGGTACAGGCTCACCACACGGAAAGTGGATGAGCGTCGTTGCGGGATGACTCCGAGCCTCACGTCCCGCATACACAATGGGGCCGCTGCAACGCTCCTCGGAGGAAGGGGCGATTATATCGGCACCGCAGGCGGCGCGCTGCCTCACCCCTTGGCGGCATCGGCCCTGCTGCGCAGGCGCAGCGCGAGCCACAGCGCGCCCGCCAGCAAGACCAGCGAAAAGACCACCAGCGCCGGCCACTGGCCATGCTCCCAGAACCAGCCCCCGGCCGACCCCAGCAGGCTCGACCCCAGGTAGTACGCCAGCAGGTACAGCGACGAGGCATGCCCCTTGGACTGCAGCGCCAGCCTCCCTACCCAACCGCTGGCCACGGCGTGCGCCACAAAGAACCCGAAGGTCAGCACCGCAATGCCCGCGATCACCCCCGCCAGGGGCGCCACCAGGGTCAGCAACACGCCCGCCGACATCAGCACCACACCGCCGACAAGCACCGGCGCACGGCCCAGACGGTCTGCCAGCGCGCCCGCTGTGGGCGAGGCCACCATGCCGAACAGGTAGACACTGAAGATCAGCCCGATCTGCGTCTGGCTCAGGCCATAGGGCGGCAGGGCAAGCCGGAAACCGGCGTAGTTGAACAGCGAGACAAACACCCCCATCAGCGCAAAGCCCGAGGCAAACAGCAGCGGCAGGCCCGGCGTTTGCAGATGGGCGCGCCAGGCGCCCAGGTGGTACCGCAAACCCAGGGCCCTGCGCACCGCCGGGGCGCCCGGCCTGTCGGCGCGCGGCAGCAGCAGCACAAAACCGACCGCAGCCACCAGGCCCAGCACCCCCATGGTGGCCAGGGCCACGCGCCAACCAAAGTGGTCTGCCAGCGCGCTCATGCCAATGCGCCCCGCCATGCCGCCAAAGGCCGTGCCACCGATATACAAGCCCATGGAAAACCCCAGCCCGCGCGGGTGGATGTGGTTTGACAGGTATGCCATCGCGACGGCAGGCACGCCGCCCAGCAACAGACCTTCCAGCGCCCGCGCCGCCAGCAGCGCGCCCCAGGTGGGCGCCACGGCGGCCAGAATGTTGCACAGGGCCGCCAGCGCCATCGATACGAACATCAGGCGGCGCTGGTCGCGCCCCTCGGACAGCGCCCCCGCGACAAAGATCGCCACCGCCAGGCAGCCCGTGGCCACCGAAAGCGCCAGCGAACTGCCCGCCGCGCCCAGGCCGAAATGCGCGGCCAGCTCTGGCAGCACCGGCTGCACGCAGTACAGCAGTGAGAAAGTGGCAAAACCTGCCAGAAAAAGCGCCAGGCTGATGCGCCGGTAAGCCGGCGTGCCCGCCTGCACCCAGGTCGATGCAGGAGAGGCAACAGAGTCGGAATGCATAACCGCCACTGTGACATGTTTGGGGCACAAACACAGCAAAGGCCTGCCTGGTCTGCGACGGCGGAAGGCCCGATGGTCCCTCTTTCCGGCCCCACCCGTAAAATCCCGCCTTTCACCACCCCCCCGCCCCCACAGGGTGCGGGGGTGCCAACGCTTTCCCCTGTTGCTGGATTACCCCTTGTCCTACGCCTCTGAGACCCGGCGCCGCCGCACCTTTGCCATCATTTCCCACCCCGACGCTGGTAAAACCACGCTGACGGAAAAGCTGCTGCTGTTCTCGGGCGCCATCCAGATCGCGGGCGCCGTCAAGGGCCGCAAGGCCAGCCGCCACGCCACGTCCGACTGGATGGAGATCGAGAAGCAGCGCGGCATTTCGGTCGCGTCCAGCGTGATGCAGATGGCCTACCGCGACCACGTGGTCAACCTGCTCGACACCCCCGGCCACAAGGACTTCTCGGAAGACACCTACCGCGTACTGACCGCCGTCGATTCGGCCTTGATGGTGATTGACGCCGCGAACGGCGTGGAAGCACAGACGCGCCGCCTGATCGAGGTCTGCCGCCAGCGCGACACGCCCATCATCACCTTCGTCAACAAGATGGACCGCGAAGTGCGCGACCCGCTGGACATCCTCGACGAGGTGGAGCGCGAGCTGGGCATGCCCTGCTGCCCCATCACCTGGCCGGTGGGCCAGGGCAAGAGCTTTGGCGGCATCATCAACCTGCGCACGCAGACCATGACGGTGTTCACCCCCGGCAGCGACCGCGGGCCGAAAGACTTTGAAGTGGTGCCGCTGGCCGAGGCCGAGCGGCTGCGCAAACGCTTTGGCAAATCGTTTGACGACGCACTGGAGAGCATGGAACTGGCCGTGGGCGCCTCGGCCGCCTGGAACCATGCAGATTTCCTGGCAGGCAAGCTCACGCCCGTGTTTTTCGGCTCCGGTGTGAACAACTTCGGTGTGATGGAGGTGCTCGACGCCGTGGTCGACATGTCGCCCCCGCCCGGTCCGCGCATCAGCACGCTGCAGGTCAACAAGCAGCCGGTGGTCAAAACCATCCAGCCCGAGGACGAGGGCTTTTCCGGCGTGGTGTTCAAGGTGCAGGCCAACATGGATGCCAACCACCGCGACCGCATCGCCTTCGTGCGCGTGGCCTCGGGCAAATACACGCCGGGCATGAAGCTCAAGGTGCAGCGCACCGGCAAAGAGCTGCGGCCCACCAGCGTGGTCACCTTCATGAGCCAGCGGCGCGAGGCGGTCGAGGAGGCCTACGCCGGCGACATCATTGGCTTTACCACGCACGGCGGCGTGCAGCTGGGCGACACCATCACCGACGGTGCCAACCTGCAATTTACCGGCCTGCCCTTCTTCGCGCCCGAACTGTTCATGACCGTGGTGCTCAAGAACCCGCTGCGCACCAAGCAGCTGCAGCAAGGCCTGGCCCAGCTGGGCGAAGAAGGCGCGATCCAGGTCTTCAAACCCGACACCGGGGGCAACATGCTGCTGGGCGCCGTGGGCCAGTTGCAGTTCGAGGTGGTGCAGCACCGTCTGAAAGCCGAATACGACGCTGATATCCGCCTGGAAGGCTGCCAGTACACGGGCGCGCGCTGGATCACCGCCGACACCCCCGCCGAGTTGCGCGAGTTTGAAAACGCCTACCCGCTGCGCATGGCGCACGACGCGGCCGAGACGCTGGCGTATTTGTGCACATCGCCCTACGACGTGCGGCTGGCGCAAGAGCGCTTCCCCAAGATCCACTTTCACCCGCTGCGCGAGCATGCGGGCCTGGCCCTGGGCCATGCCAGCTGACATGGCGCCTTTGGCGACCTGGTCCGTGCCCCGCGGCGCGGGCCTGGTGGGCGTGTTGACCGACATCGATGACACCCTCACCACCGAAGGCGCCATCACACCCGATGCACTGCAAGCCCTGGGTGCGCTGAAGGCGGCGGGCCTGCATGTCGTCCCCATCACCGGGCGCCCGGTCGGCTGGAGTGCGCCCTTTGCCGCCACCTGGCCGGTCGATGCCATCGTGGCGGAAAACGGTGCGGCGGCCCTGCTGAATACGACAGAAAATTTAGATCAAAATGGCTTGCAGCGCTTATCTGGCAAGCGCGAAAAGCTATCAAAAATATACCAACAGGATGCCGCCACCCGCGCCGCCAACTTCCGCGCCATGCAGCAGGTGCTGGCGCAGATCGAGGCCGAGGTGCCGGGTGCACGCCGGGCCACCGATTCCCCAGGGCGCGAGACCGACATCGCCATCGACCACAGCGAGTTCAGCCACCTGCCGCAAGAGGCCATCGACCATGCGGTGCGCATCATGCGTGCGGCAGGCATGACGGCCACGGTCAGCAGCATCCACATCAACGGTTGGTTTGGCGCGCACAACAAGTGGGAAGGTGCGCGCTGGATCGTGCAGCAACTCTTCGGGCGCACGCTGGAGAGTGAAATCGACCGTTGGGTCTATGTGGGCGACTCGACCAACGACCAGATCATGTTCCAGCACTTTACGCACAGCGTAGGCGTAGCGAACATTGCACGCTTTGTACCCCAGCTTGTTCATCTGCCGCGCCATGTGACAGCGGGCGAACGCGGCGCCGGGTTCGCCGAGCTGGCGCGCCACCTGCTCGCCGCACGCGCAGGCTGACCCGAAACGATTGCACCGCTTCAACCCGGCGCGGGCGCCAGCACCACGCGGTTGCGCCCCGCCTGTTTGCCGGCATACAGGGCGACATCGGCCCGGGCCATGAGCGCATCCAGCGACTCACTGTCCTGCAGCTGCGCCACACCCGCCGTGGTGCTAATGCGCAGGCTCTGGGTACCGATTTCAATATCCATACCGGCCAGGGTGTTGATAAAACGCTCCATGACCACGCCCGCCTGCCGCACAGAAGCGCCAGGCAACAGCACCGCGAACTCCTCGCCCCCCACCCGCGCCACCATGTCCACGCCGCGAAAACTGTGGGAGCACAATTGGCCCACACCGCGCAGTACGGCGTCCCCAGCGGCGTGGCCGTAACGGTCGTTCACCTGCTTGAAATGGTCCAGGTCAAACATGACCAGCGAAAGCGCTTCACCGGTGCGCTGCGCACGTGCCGCCTCGATCGGAAAGCGCTCCGCCAAGGCGCGCCGATTGGGCAGCCCGGTCAGCAAGTCGGTGGCGGCCTGGCGTTCGAGTTCGACCTGCAGGGCCACACGGCGCGCTACTTCGCCCTGCAGTTCGCGGTTGGCATCCTGCAGTTGCTGGCGCAGCGAGAACTCCTGTCTTTCGGTTTTTTGCTGGCGCAGCGCAGCCACATAGCCCATGACCGCAGGCATCGTGACCAGCAAAACGGTGGCCGCCTTGGTGGCTGCATCTGCAGGGCTGGTCCACCAGTAGCTCACGGTGGTCCCGACAGCCCCAAACAACGCGACGGGTATGGTCAGCTTCACCCGTGAAGGGATGAAAAGAAACATGGTGAGCTGCACCACCATGATGACGCCGGTATTGATCGCACGCACGTCCGGCCGCACGGCGTAAAACAGAAAAAAGAAGGGATAGGCCAGCAGGCCCAGCCACATCAGGATATGGTTGTGAAGAGCCAGTGTCGGCACACGCCCCAGCGCGTGCATATATCCCAGCAGCAGCACAGCCATGCCCGCTCGATAGCCCATCAGAACCCAGAACCACGGCACGGGACCCATCGCGAGATAGTCGGGCACGGCAAACAGCAAAAGCAGGATCGCCCAGACCAACAGGCTGGTGCGCTGTTGCGACACCACCTGCTGCAACGTGCTCTCGCGAAAGGATTGCTCTAGCGCGGCGTCAACAAACTCACCCCGTAGCGGCCAGATACGGTCAGGAGGCATTGCGGGCGACAGGGGCGTGGTCGGCATGGTGGTTCTATCCTAGATGAACGACAGGCGCCGTACTGCCAACATCAAGCCTTGTAGGTGGAGAGCAGGATGCTGGTCTCCGTGTTGGCGATACCTGGCGTGAGACGGATGCGGCCCAGGGCGCTGTCGAACGCCTCCAGGCTCTGGGCGCGCACCTCGGCCACGATGTCCCATCGGCCGTTGGTGGTGTGCAGCGTGCCCACCATGGGCTCGCCGCGCAGCGCACGAATCACCTCGGGTGCGGCATTGCCTTCCACGGCGATGCTCATCCAGGCGCGAATGCGGTGCGGCTCCGAGTTGGGCCGCAGGCGCACGGTGTAGCCCACGATCACCCCGCCCTCCTCCATCTTGCGCAGGCGGTTTTGCACCGTGCCACGCGAGACGCGCAGTTTTTGCGCCAACGTGGCCACAGGCGTACGGGCATCGGCACGCAGAATGCTGAGGATTTCGCGATCGGTGTCGTCCAGTTTGGTCATAGTGTTTTTCATGGCTGGCAATGCGCTAATTTTCAGCGCATTTTGGTCAGTTTTGGGGCTTTTTGTTAGCAATAGCCTTGCGCAAAATCAGCTTGCACCGCCCTTCTGCACTCCACTTCCCCCCCGCCCGCAAAAATGCCCTCCATATCCCTCCAGTCCCCCGCCGCCGTGGTGATGGTGCGCCCGCAGCGCTTCCATCCCAACCCCGAAACTGCCGCCGACAACGCCTTCCAGGCGCGCACCAGCGGTCAGCCGCCCGACGCAACGGCCCGCAGCGCCCACGCCGAGGTCAGCGCAGCCGCCGCCCGGCTGGAGGCCGCCGGGGTGCGCGTGCACCTGTTCGACGACGATGGCGCGCAGGACACGCCCGACAGCGTGTTTCCGAACAACTGGTTCTCCACCCACGCCGGGGGCCATGTGGCGCTCTACCCCATGTTTGCACCCAACCGTCGGCGCGAGCGGCGCAGCGACATCATCGAGATGCTCAAACGCGAGTACCGCGTGCAGGACGTCATCGACTATTCGGGTTTGGAACACGACAACATGTTTCTCGAAGGCACGGGTGCCATGGTGCTGGACCACATAGCCCGCATCGCCTACACGGCGCAGTCGAACCGCGCCAACCCGGTCGCGCTGGAACGCTTTTGCACGCATTTCAACTTTGAACCCATGGTCTTCGCCACCGCAGACGCGCAAGGCCAGCCCTGCTACCACACCAACGTGATGCTTTGCGTGGGCACCGACTTTGCGCTCGGGGGCTTTGGCCTGATTGCCGACCCACGGCGGCGCGAGGCCGTGCGCGCACGCCTGCGCGAAAGCGGGCGTGTGCTCATCGAACTGGACGCCCGGCAGATTGGCGAATTTGCCGGCAACGCGCTCGAACTCACCGGCCGGGACGGGCAGCGCCTGCTGGCTTTGTCCGAACGTGCTTGCGCCAGTCTGAGCACCGCACAAAAAGCCGTCATCGAACGCAGCGCCACGCTGCTGCCGCTGCGCGTGCCCACCATTGAGCTGGCTGGTGGCTCGGTGCGCTGCATGCTGGCGGGTATTCACCTGGCGCGGCGGCCTTCTGTGCCAGCGCAAGCCATGGCGGGGCGGGATCACGTGCTGGCATGCGCGGTGTAACGCTGCTTTGGGACTTGTGTTTTGTGCTGCCGACGGAGGCCGGGATGTGCGCCCGGCGGCGCGTTAGGGCCGAGCGGGCGTCAACCCCCTTCTGGCTGCGCCGAGGAGCGCAGGGGATGGCGGATCAGGGATCGCGATTGTTTGAGCGCCGCAGGCGCGAGTTCGAGCGAGACCCCGCCAGCACCGAGCACCGCTGCCTGCGACCCCGGCCTCCGCCTTCAGCACAAGCGGCGCGGCCCAAGGCACAGAGCGCACAAAAACCCAACAAAAAACCCATCTAACGCCCGTGGAACAAGCGCAACAAGCTATAAATTAAATAGCAATCAACCCTTGTCAGACACCCACACCGCCGACGCCCCCTCACGCCGCGCCACCCACCAGGCCACCTGCGCCAGCCAGCCCACCGCCACCAGCGCTGCCGCGCCCACCAGCCACTGGCCCAGGCGGGCCTGGTCGTCCAGCAGGTAGGCGTTGCACAGGCGCAGAGGGCTGTCGATGTACAGCTGCCCGACCACTGCGGTCATGGGCAGCATGTTGCCCAGAAAAAACCCCTGGACCACCAGCCCTGCAGCGCGCCACGACAGCCGCAACGCCGCACCAGCCACCACCAGCGCTGCGCACTTGGCCGCCTCGATGGGCGCAGACACCAACGCCAGGTCGAGCACACGCGGCACCATCAGCACGGCCAGAACGGTGCCGGTGGCAACCAAGCCGCTGATGCCGTGCGCATTCCAGCGAGCCACGCGGGCGCGTACGGCGGGCGGCAGGCCTGCCGCCAGCAATACACCCGCCAACATCCACCACGGAAACTGCAGCGCCATGTGCCGCCACATGCTGGCCGTGAGCCACTGGCGCACCGCAGGCACAAGCAACAACGCCATCCATGCAAGCGCCACCAGCACCTGGCGCCGGGGTGTGCGCCCGATGGCCACCGAAGCGCGCAGGTGGTACCGGTTCACAGCCGCCCCCCTTTTGCCAGGTGGCGCGCAGAGTCCAGCGCCAACTGCTGCTCGGCCAGGTCAAACACCCGCACCATGCGGCCCTGCGCGTCCAGCACCAGAAAGGCCGCGTTGTGCTCGTAGTCGCCGCGCCCATCGGGCACCACCACCACACCCAGGCGCTGCAGCAGCGCTTGCTGCTCTGCTGCGTCGGGCACGCGCACCCAGTGCCACAGCGCCGGGTCGGCCTGCAGTGAGCGCGCATAGGCCTGCAACACCGCAGGCGTGTCATGCGCGCCATCAAAACTGATGGACAGCAGGCGCACCTTGGGTGTGGCCCCTGCGTTGCGGTCGGCCTGCAGGGCCGCCTGCAACTGCTGGAAGCTGCTGCCCAGCGACAGGCACACCGTCTGGCAGCGGGTGTAAACGAAGTCGACCAGGGTGACACCGCCGCCCTGCGCCAGCAGCGTGGGCAGGCTCTGCGCCGCGATGCCCGGGCCTTCCACCGTGACCGGCGGCACGGGCACGGGGTGCTGCGCCACCTCCAGGCGGCGCGCGCCTTCGGCCGTCCAGACCTGGAAGTCGTGCGTCAGCCAGGCGGCGCTGGTATAGCCTGCCAGCACCAGCAGGGCGCTGAGCAAGGCGGTGCGCAGCATGGCGTGCTCAGGCCGGTTTGCCCGCCAGCGCCTTGAGCGCCGCGCCGCCCTCAAAGGGCGTAGTGCGGGCGCTGCCGGCCTGGCGTTCTTGTTCAAACAGCGTGGTCGGCAGGGCCTCGGCCTTGTTCGACCAGGCGCTGCGGATGTAGCTGGCCACGGCGGCCAGCTCGGCGTCGCTCAGTTGCTGGAAGGCGGGCATGGCGCCGCTGTAAGTCACGCCCGCCACGCTGATCTCTCCGGTAATGCCGTGCAGCAGGATGTTGGCCAGGATGCGCGTGTCGCCCTGCACCCATTCCGACCCATCGAGCGGCGGAAACACGCCGGGCAGCCCTTTGCCCGTGGCCTGGTGGCACGCGGCGCACTGCGCGGCAAACACCGCCTTGCCGTCCACTGCAGCCCCCGCCGCCGCAGGCACCGGGCCTGACAAGTCGGCCACCGTGCGGCGGTCACCCAGGCTGGCGTTGCCGAAGGGATCGGAGATGAAAATGTAGACCACGCCAAACAGCACCATGGCCAGGGTGATGGCGGCGGCGACCAGGGGCACGGGACGGATGCGCTCCTCGGGTTCGGCGTTTTCGCGCTCCTGCGCCCGGTGGTCGATGTCAGTGTCAGTCTCTTGGGTCATGGGAGCCTCGCAGGGTTCAGGAAGCGGGTGGTGCAGCCGTTGCAGAGGGTGCTGCCGCTGCCGGGGCCGCCTGCACGGCGGGCGGCAGCACCGGGTAGGTGTGGTTCAGACCCTGCAGGTACTTCACCAGATCCAGTGCCTCGGGCCGTGCCACCACCACCTGCCCGGCAGGGGTCTGGCCGGGCGGAAGCTTGACCACCTCGTCGCCCGGCTCCGCTGCGGCCTTGGTCTCGAACAGATAGGGGTACGACGGCATGATCGATCCCGGCACGTAGGCCCGGGGCTGGTACAGGTGCCCCAGTTGCCAGTCTTTGCTGGGCTGGCGTGCGCCGATGTTGAACAGGTCAGGCCCGGTGCGCATGCTGCCCAGCAGGTGCGGCTTGTCGTAAAAATAGTCGCCCGGCACCGATGCCCGCCCCCAGCCGCGCTCGGCATCGGGTCCCAGGTTGCGGTCGCGCGGTTGCTGTGTATGGCAGTACACGCAGCCATTGGCGATGTACACCTGCCGCCCGCGCAGCTCGGCGCTGCTGTAGGGCTTGAGGCCTTCGGGCGGCGTGATGTCGCGCACCTGCATATAGGGCATGACGACCAGTGCAGCCGTGGCGACAGCCAGCGCCACCATGGCACCGGCGGCGAGTTTGACTTCATTCTCCATGTGCGAACTCCAGGCCCTTGGCAGGCGGCGTGAACAGGGCCGCACCGGTACGTGTGGGGCCAAAGCGCAGCGCCATGGCCAGGAAGTGGCCCACAAAAATGAGGTGGCTCAGCACCATCAGCGAGCCGCCCACGCTGCGCCACTGCAGGTAAGGCACGGTGAGCGCCACCGACTCCATGAACGGCCGCGTGGCATCGAGCATGGCCAGGCCCTGCAGCCAGCCACCGATGGACAGGCCCACGAAATAGATACTGATGCCCACCACCGCCAGCCAAAACTGCAGCGTGATCAGGCGTGGATACGGCCACTCCCAGTTCAACACGCGCGGCAGCATGAAGTAGATGGCACCAAACAGCACCATGGTGACGAAGGCATAGGCGCCCAGGTGGGCGTGTGCCACGGTGAAATGCGTGAAATGCGCCACCTGGTTCACGCTGCGCAGCGCCTCCAGCGAGCCCTGCAGCGACGACAGCATGTACATGAAGCCGCCAAACATCATGAAGCGCAGCGTGGGCGAATAGCGCGCCAGGTGCATGCGCCCCCACATCGTGCCGGCCATGTTGATGGTGAAGGCCGCCACGGGAATGATCATCATCATGCTCTGCACAATGGACAAGGTGGTCAGCCAACCCGGAATGGGCCCGCCGATCAGGTGGTGGCCGCCCACCTGGCCATAAAAGAAGGCCAGCGTCCAGAACCCGAGGATGGACAGGTTGTACGAACGCACCGGCCGCCCGATGATTTTGGGCAAAAAGTAGTAAATAGCCCCCACGCTCACCGGCGTAAACCACAGGCCCAGCACGTTGTGGCCGTACCACCAGTTGGTGGTGGCCTGCTGCACGCCGGTGTGCACGCCGGGCAGCTTGGCAACGATGAACAGCAGCGCAATCCAGAGCAGCGCCGCGACGTGGTACCAGACCGTGACATAGAGCGACTCGACCTTGCGGTTGACCAGGGTGTAGAGCACCGGGCCGATGATGCAGACGAACCCCGCGACGATGAAGAGCCCGATCTGCCATGGGATCTCCAGGTATTCCATGCCGTCCGTCCAGCCCGAGCCGATGGCGCCAATGGCGCTGGCAATGCCGGTATTGATGAGCGCACCGCCCAGCATCACCCACATGGCGCCCACCAAATGCGTGCGCAGCAGGCGCGGCAGCAGCCAGATGATGACGGCCAGCGCGGCATTGGTGATCCAGCCATACAGCACGGCGGTGAGGTGCACCGTGCGGATGCGCCCAAAGGTTTGCCACGCCTCGCCCACCATCCAGTCGGGCATGTGCAGCTTGAGCGACGCGGTGAGCCCCGCCAGGGAGCCGAGCACCAGCCAGAAGCAGGCAAACGCAATGAACATGAACACCGGGAACGCGGTGGAGTGGTCGGCCTCGATGCGGTGGCGCAGCTCGTCCGGGTCGGCAACGTGGTCGCTCTCGCCCGGGGCAGCGGCAGCGCCCTGCAGGCGCTCTTGCGCCCCACCCTGCAGCGCCGGATCGTCGACCTTGCCCAACTCACCCGGCGCAAAGATGACCGATGCCGCCCGGGGATTCTCGACCAGCAAGCCCTTGCGCATCGACCAGATGAAGACAAACAGCCCCATGATCGAGAGCAGAAAAGCCCCCAGCAAACTCAGTATCGCGCTGTCCATGGGTGGGTTTCCTTTCCGCTGGCGTGCGCCGGTTTTTGTTGATGTACTTCAAACCTCCATAACGGCGCATGTGCTAAGAGGCTGTGCGCCGGATTCTAAGATTCATTAGAAATGGATATTCAATACCGCCATCAAACCCCTGCCCGCACCAGTGTTACCCACCGGGCAACGACTTGAGGCACCATTCAAAATTTATGTAAAAAGCAGGCATTACGCAATACCAACAAGCGCTGACAGCTATTATTAATATAGCAATCAAGAAGTATTGCGCTATTCGGGCAACTGCGCCCACAGCTGCGCATCGCAGCCTACGCCTGCGGCAATCGACCGCCGGGCCAGCGCAGCCAGGGCACGCACTGCCCAGGGATGGGTCAGCCCGGTCACGCCGCCGGGGTCTGACAGCATGCCGCACAGGTAGCGCTGCTGCGCATCGCTCCAGCGCAGGGCCACGCAGGCCCCGCGCCTGCGCCGCGAGACCAGCATGCCCAGCGGGCACGGCTCGGTCAGACAGCACAGGCCGCAGCCGTTGCACGGCGCGCCTTCGGGCGGTTTGGGTGGGGCGCCGGGGTGCAGCCAGACCACGGTGTGTTCAGCGGAAAGGGGCGGGGGCATGGGTGTCAGCGGTCAGCAAGAGCCACATGCCATTGTGACGGTGCGCAGGCCGCGCACCACAAAAACAGCCCCGCTGCCGGGGCAGCGGGGCCCAGTCCGGCCAGGGAAAAGGCCAGAACGGAGGAGATGATCCCGACAACGGGAGAGAGCGCAGGACCGCGATCAGCAGCCCAGAGGGCGGTTCGGCCGCATGGGCACGATGCCGGTCACGCGCAGCGTAGCAGCCGAGCCATCGGTGGCGGTCAGCGTCTTGCCGCTGAAGCGCACCTGGTCGCTCTCGCGCAGCACAGACGAGTCGGTGGCCTCGGTGCTGGCGTACTCCTTGCCATCAAAGGTCAGAAAGGCCTGGTAGATGCCGTCGACTGCACCGGAGCGATAACGGATGTCACCAAACGCCGTGGCCGGAGAGCCCACCTTGTTGGCCCCGTCAAAACGGAAGGTGCACAACTCGGGCACCGAGCCAATCGGGTTGACCTGGTCCACGGCGGTGAGGTTCAACGCACCATTGCCATAAATACCGTTGAGGCCGGAGAGCGTGGCGTTGGTCACGGTCAGCACGCCGGGTTCGTTGCTGGGGGTAGGGTCGTCGTCATTGCCACCGCCGCAGGCGACGAGCAGAACGGAGGCCGCGGCGAGGGCCGCACAGGTCTTGAGCATGGATTTCATGGTGATAGGTGTCCATAGAGTGTTGAAAGGGCCGGAGGCCCCGGCGCCGAAGCGCAGAACCCCTGCTCACCATGCTAAGAACACCCCCGAGCGCCGCGTGTGCGGCATCGTCCGTTCTGCACGTAGGACTGGGGGCCGGCAGCGGTGTGCCTTGTGTCAAGCGGCCCAGCTCTCACCCAGCACCGCGGCCTGCTGCAACACCAACTCCACGGCCGCGTCCTGCAAATCTGGCGGGTATTTGTATTTGCGCAAGATACGCTTGACCATCAGGCGCAGGCTGGCACGCACGCTCTCGCGCTGGCTCCAGTCGACGGTGATGTTCTTGCGCAGGTTGTCGGTCAGTTCATGGGCGATCTTTTTCAGGGTTTCGTCGGTCAGCTCTTTCACGGCCGACTCGTTGTTGGCCAGGGCGTCGTAAAAGCGCACCTCGTCTTCAGACAGGCCCAGCGCCTCGCCCCGGCCCGCCGCCTGGCGAAACTTTTTGGCCATGTCCACCAGCTCTTCCATCACCTGCGCCGTTTCGATGCTGCGGTTCTGGTAACGCGCGATCACACTGGTCAGCAAGTCTGAGAACTTGCGCTGCTGCACCACGTTGGTGGCAAATTTGGCCTTGATTTCACCTTCTAGCAGGCGCTCCAGCAGCTCCACGGCCAGGTTGCGCTCGGGCAGGTTTTTCACCTGGGCCAGAAATTCATCGTCGAGCAGGCCGATGTTGGGCTTATCCAGCCCCACGGCGTCAAAAATATCCACCACGCGCTCGCTCACCACCGCCTGGCTGATGATCTGGCGGATGGCTGCGTCGCGCTGCGCATCGGTCCGTTTCTGCGCCGTCACATCGCGCTTGGTCAAAATCACTTTCACCGCCTGGAAGAATGCCACCTCTTCGCGCAGCGCCTTGGCTTCGTCCAGCGTGCAGCACAGGCTGAATGCCTGGCCCATGGCCACCGCCGCGTCGGCAAAGCGGCGCTTTCCGTCTTGCTGGCTGTCTTTGTTGGCTGACCGAATCCCCAGCACATGGTTGGCCGCCCCGGCCAGGGCCTTGTGTCCGCCCGTCAAAAAACCTGACCAGTCGTAGCCGTGCAGCAGGCTGCGCAGCACGTCCATTTTTTCGAACAACAAGGAGAGCGCCTCGTGTGCGTCCACCGTGGGTTTGCCTCGGCCCTGGCTCGCGGTGTATTCCTTCATCGCGGCCTTGAGCTCGTTGCCGATGCCGATGTAGTCCACCACCAGGCCGCCCTGCTTGTCCTTGAACACACGGTTCACGCGGGCAATGGCCTGCATCAGGTTGTGGCCCTTCATGGGCTTGTCCACGTACATGGTGTGCACGCAGGGCGCGTCAAACCCCGTGAGCCACATGTCGCGCACGATGACCATCCGCAGCGGATCCAACGGGTCCTTGAAGCGTTTTTCCAGCCGCTTCTTGACCTGCCCGCTGTAGATGTGCGCTCGCAATAAAGCCTTGTCGCTGGCGCTGCCGGTCATCACCACCTTGATGGCGCCCTGCTCCGGGTCTGCGCTGTGCCAGTCGGGGCGCAGGCGCACGATTTCATCGTACAGGTGCACGCAGATGTCGCGGCTCATCGCTACCACCATGGCTTTGCCGTCCTGGGCTTTGCTCCGCTCTTCAAAATGCGCCACCAGGTCGGCCGCCACGCTGGCAATGCGCGGCGTGGCGCCCACCACTTTTTCCAATGCGGCCCAGCGGCTTTTGAGCTGGGCCTGGGTGCTTTCTTCTTCGTCCTCGGCCAGCTCGTCCACTTCTGCGTCGAGCAGGGCCAGGTCGTCGTCTTTGAGTCGCAGCTTGGCGAGACGGCTTTCGTAATAGATGGCCACCGTGGCGCCGTCTTCCTTGGCCTGCTGCATGTCGTAGACATGGATGTAGTCGCCAAACACGGCGCGCGTATCGCGGTCCTGGCTGCTGACCGGCGTGCCGGTGAACGCGACAAAGGTAGCGTTGGGCAGCGCATCGCGCAGGTGCTGGGCGTAACCCGCCTGGTAATGAACTTGATACTCAGGCGGTGCGAACTCGGCATGCACCGCACTGCTGCCCGCATCGCTGGTCACTATGCTTTTGGTAGCTGCCTGCGCTTGACCAGTAAGCGCTAGAGGCTGATTTGGCTTCAAACCCAGCTTGCGCGTCTTGAGCTTGGCCTCAAACCCGTACTGCGTGCGGTGCGCCTCGTCGGCAATCACCACGATGTTGTGGCGGTCGGAGAGCACCGGAAACACATCCTCGTCCTCGCCCGGCATGAACTTCTGGATGGTCGCAAACACAATGCCGCCCGACGGCCGATTGGCCAGCAGCTGGCGCAAGGCAGGGCGCGTGCTGGCCTGCACCGGCTGCTCGCGCAGCAGGTCGGCGCCCAAGCTGAACACGCCAAACAGCTGGCCATCGAGGTCGTTGCGGTCGGTGATGACGACGATGGTGGGGTTCTGCATCGCTGGCTCCTGCATCACCCGGGCGGCAAAGCAGGTCATGGTGATGCTTTTGCCGCTGCCCTGGGTGTGCCACACCACGCCGCCTTTGCCACGCTGATTGGTTGCAAGCCCCTCGCGCGAGGCGGCTACTACATGCCCAATGGCGGCGCGCACCGCGTGGAATTGGTGGTAGCCGGCAATCTTCTTGATGAGCTGGCCGTCGTCCTCGAACAGTACAAAAAAGCGCAGGTAGTCCAATAAGTATTGCGGCGCCAGCACGCCGCGCACCAGCGTTTCCAGCTCGTTGAACTGGCCCAACGGGTCGAGCTGCACGCCGTCAATCGTGCGCCACTGCATGAAGCGCTCGGCATTGGCCGAGAGCGAGCCCAGCCGCGCCTCGCTGCCATCGGCAATCACCAGCACCTCGTTGAACTGGAACAGGTCGGGGATTTGCTCTTTGTAGGTCTGAATCTGGTCGTAAGCCTTCCAGATGCTGGCCTCCTGGTCGGCCGGGTTTTTCAACTCCAGCAGCACCAGCGGCAGGCCGTTGACGAACAACACAATGTCGGGCCGGCGCGTGTGGTGCGGGCCTTTGAGGGTGAACTGGTTGACCGCCCAGAACTCGTTGCCTGATCCGTTGCTTGTGGCATCCGCCCAATCCACCAGCCGCACAAAGTCGCCCCGCGTTTCACCGCCCTGCTGGTACTGCACCGGCACTCCCCCCACCAGCAGCTTGTGAAACGCCCGGTTGGCCGCGAGTTGCGCGGGGAGCCCCAGGTTTTGCACCTGCTGCACCGCGTCTTCCCGCGCAGCGGCGGGAATGCCGGGGTTGAGCCGCGCAATGGCTTCGCGCAGGCAGCCCAGCAGCAGCACCTCGCGGTAATTCGCCCGCTGTGGGTTCGGGCCATCGGGGGCGATGTCGAAGCCGCTGCGCACCGCGTAGCCCAGGTCCTGCAGCCAGGCCAGGGTTTCTTGTTCGAGTTGGTCTTCGGTCATGGCGCCCTTCCCTCATGTCGACGCCATCGACATGAGGCCCTTGATATGTTTATTTTTACGCAAAAAATCGACACATTTCTCGCACATGTCGATTTCATGGTCATTTCACCAACTCGGCAAACAGCGCGTCGTTTCACAGTTTTCCCGTCTTGTAAGCCTGTTGTTCATGGGTGGGCTTGGATGGGAAGGCTAGCTGCAACATACCGCTGCGAACCATCGGGCTGATGTGCGTCTGACGCAAGGCATCGGGGCTGCGGTCGAGCAATCGAGCCAGCACCGCACGCGTGACATAGTGTCCTTCGCACACGGCGCAGATCACCGCCTGCATCTGGTCCATGCCCAAGCGCCCTGATCGCGCAGGCGCTGCCAGAGCTTGCAGCTGCGCCAGAAAACCAGGAGCCAGCACACCCAGATCGTCCAGCACGGGCCTGTCCAGCAGAGGCGACAGCAGCCGCCCCTCAGCATCGCGCAGGTCCTGGCGTGCCTTCGAATATTCGGAGCTGGGCTGCGAATGTTCGGAGCTGAGCTGCGAATGTTCGGAGCCCCCCACAGGCAAGCGCCCCGGAAGCGAGTCCGCACTGTCAATGGTTGAGGCAATGCCTTCTGCCGGAAGCAGTGGCCCACTGAACACATCCTCCGGCGTGGGCAGCGCAGCGCCCGCCAAGTAGTAAACCGTGCCCCTGGCACGCCCATCTGACACCAGCATGCCCTGGCGCACAAGGCGGGCCAGCAATACGCTCAGATCGTGGGAATGTGCATCGCAAAGCTCCAATAAACGGCTGTGGCTTACGGTGCGCTCCATGGCGGCTGTGGCCAAAATCAAGCGGGAATACGCATCCAGTGCTTCAAAACGCGCGCCCCACCGGGCTCGCAGCGCCTGGACCACCTCGTCTGGCAGCAAATCCGCCATGTGCAGGGCCAGCAAAGTCTGTTCAGGCTCGGCCTTCTCTGAAAGCAAAGGCGGCCGCCAGTGTTGGCTGCGCCAGCCGCCATAAATGCGCGGCATGCCCGAGCCGCCCCGTTCGCCCAGGCCGATGAGCAAAAACATCTGGTGAAGGATGCGGTTACGGCAATCGCTTTCGCCCCCGCGAATCACCTGCTCGATGGGCAAACGCAGGCCACCGGGGTTGCGAAAACCAAACATGTCTGGGCGCTTCACCACCAGCACCGATACGCGCCCCGTGTAGTCGGCATGCACCAGCGCATTCACCAGCGCCTCGCGCAAGGCCTTGTGCACCGGCGTATCGTCCTGCCGTTGCCCATCTTTCACCGCAAAAGGCACCTTCAAGTCCGCCACCAGCTTGCGGTAAACCCTGCGGTAAAACTCGAACAGATTGCCCGTCCATGAGCCATCAGGTACCAGCCGGTCGATCCAGGTCGGCTCGGCCCGGGCTTCGGGACGCTCTTGGTAATCCACAAAGTAGTGCGGTGCGGCCTCCTGGATGGCCGCCCAGGTGCCAAACATCAGCAGGCCCGCCAACGTCAATCCCTCCTGGCCTGTATGGCGGTCGCGCCGCCAGCCGCGCAGACTGGTCATAAAGTCGAAATCATCCTGCTCCAGGTATGGATGCCCGGGCCGCTCGTCCTTGAGCATCTGGCGGTAGATGCGCAGGCTCTCGCCATCAATGTCCCCCATGCCAAAACCGGGCAGGATGCGGGCATCGCGCTCATCCTCCACCTGCTCGGCCAGCATGCGCTTGACCGTTTCTTCATCACACGGCCGGTCGCCGTCGTTCAGCCGCTTGTACGTATGGCCGAGCGGCTGGCCGTTGAGGAAAACCGGCCTTTGCTTACGCGTAGCCTGCGGAATGCGCACCAGCAACATCGTCTGGCCTTGCAGCGCCAACTCCTGCACATCGGCATCGGTCAGCAGATTGGCGCTGACCTTGCCCGGGTTGTTCAGGTTGTTGAACAGATCGGCACGCACCTTGGCTGGGTTGGGAATGCCTGCAATGGAAAACACCCCATCCTTCTCGCGCACTCCCAGCAGCACCACACCCCCATGGGCGTTGGCCATAGCCGAATAGGTGGGCCAGAAATCCTTGGGCACCTCGCCCTGGCCGCTTTGGCCCTGGGCCAGCTTGCATTCCAGCTCTACCGTTTCGCGCAGCAGGGCCAGGTCTTCGAGGGAGGTGGGTGAGAACATCACACGGGTCCTGGAGCAGAGTTTTAAGCCAAATTGAACGCTAGCGCTTTATGGATAAGCGCAAGCAGCTACAAAAAAAAGAGCAATCATGTCTGCAGCACCCCGCCCAGGGCGGCTTCGGTGGCGGTCTGGGCTTCGGGCAAGCGCAACTGGCCGGAGATCAGACGCGGGAGCAGGGTGTCGCGGAGGGTGGAGAGGGTTTCGGCGGTTGATGAGTTGTGACTGCGCTTCAGTTCCGTTGCCGAGACTACGTCCTCGAAGGCAGAAAGCAGCGCATCTGGCGGCAGGAGCACGGGAACCGAGCCAAGGATGCCGGTGTTGATATTTGGCATGGTGGCGCCCACCGCATGCTGTACCAGCCAAGTGCGGGCCTGAGCCGCGTCCAGTGCCATGGACAAAAAGGTTGAAGAGCGCCAACTTTTGCCTGGGCGAAGCAAAAGGCAACCTGTGCCGCACAGCCAACCAGCTTCTCTTTGGGTGATGAGCGCGTGGCGCTCGACGTCACCGCGGCGACTGAAAACAATATCGCCCGCGATCAGTTGGTGTCTTGAAAGGCGATCAGCGTTTTCCTGGCTCACTCGTGCAACCGAGTCGGTCGTGACCCGGCGGTCCTTGATGTCTTTTGGCATGACCACCGGCACGCCGGAGTCCACGTAGTCCGACGCATGGAGTTGGCTGCCAAAGGGCCCTGTTTGGATGCTCCCATGGTGTGTGGAAGTCAAGTCGGCCAAGTGGCTCATTCGCCACCCCTTCGGCACCCACCCCAACTCCGACTCCTCCAGCGCATCGGGAAACAGCGCGGCGGTGGCCTCGTCCATGCCTTCGGGGGCGCGGCCTTCCATCTTGGCGCGCACGGGGTCGAAATCGACAAACCACGACTTGAACAGTGCCTGGGCAATGGCTTCGAGTGTGGCGTTGGTTTCGCGCAGGAGGGTGATGCGGTCGTCGAGGGCGCCAAGCGTAGTCGCAATTTCTCGCTGCGATTCGAGAGATGGCGTTGGAACGCGCAGGGCTTCAAGGACGGGAATCCGCAAATTGCTGACCGTCGAGCCAGTGCCTTCGTTCCAGCCGATCTGGTGTTGCAGATAGGGTGATTGCAGCGCGTATAGCAAGAACCGGCTATCTACCTTGACTGGATTCGGTCGCAGCAGCACTTGCCGTTGACCAAGGCAGCATTTCAGGCCTGCAGGAATTTGGCAAACATCCCCCATGGGTGCTTCCCGGGTAATAACGATGTCACCTTGTTGAGGAGCAGCACGCCTGATGCGCCCCAAGTAATGGGCCTCGTCGGTGTAGCTCGGGCTGCTCAGGTCAAGCCGTCCTTCTTTGATGTTCTGGTTCCGCAAAACAATAATGCCGCTGTCCGTCCACTTCGGGGTCGCGTGGGGGCAATCGACCACCAAAAGGCACAACGATTCAAGGGTGTGTTCGCTAACCTCAGAACTCATACCCCAGCCCCCCCAGTTTCTGCCGAATCACCGCATCCAGCTCCGCGCCTTTGGCCATCTGCTCGCCCAGCTTCTCCGTGAGCTTCTGCATCTTGTCGGCAAAGGCTTCGTCGTCGTCTTCCACCGCCTCAGCGCCCACGTAGCGGCCGGGGGTGAGCACATGGCCGTGCTGGGCGATCTCTGCCAGCGGAACTGAACGGCAAAAACCCGGAATATCCACGTAATCATTGCGCGAACAGCTATCATTTTCAGAGTTTCCATCGACCGCCTCGCCACGCCACGCGGCCACGGTGGCGGCAATCCGTTCAATCACCTCGTCGGTGAACTCGCCCTGCACGCGGCTGATCATGGTGGCGAGCTTGCGGGCGTCGATGAACAGCACTTCGCCTTTGCGCTGCTTTTGCTTGGACAAGAACCACAGGCAGGCGGGGATTTGGGTGTTGAAGAACAGCTGGCCGGGCAAGGCGATCATCACTTCGACCACGTCGGCCTCGACCATGGCGGTGCGGATTTGGCCCTCGCTGTTCTGGCTGCTGCTCATGCTGCCGTTGGCCAGCACGATGCCGGCGCGCCCGCTGGGTTTGAGGTGGTGCAGCATGTGCTGCAGCCAGGCGTAGTTGGCGTTGCCCTGGGGTGGGTCGCCATACACCCAGCGCGGGTCGCCCTCCAGGCTGCCGTGCCACCAGTCGCTCACGTTGAAGGGCGGGTTGGCCAGAATGAAGTCGGCGCGCAAGTCAGGGTGCTGGTTGCGCACAAAGGTGTCGGCGGGTTCGCGCCCCAGGTTGAAGTCGATGCCGCGAATGGCCAGGTTCATGGCGGCCAGGCGCCAGGTGGTGGGGTTGCTTTCTTGCCCGTAGATGGACACGTCGTTGATCTTGCCGCCGTGCGCTTCGATGAACTTCTCAGACTGCACAAACATGCCGCCCGAGCCGCAGCAGGGGTCGTACACCTTGCCGGTGTGGGGGTTGAGCACGGCGACCAGGGTTTTGACGATGCTGGCGGGCGTGTAGAACTGCCCGCCGCGCTTGCCTTCGGCGCTGGCGAACATGCCCAGAAAATATTCGTACACCTGGCCCAGGGTGTCGCGCGCCACGTCGGGCGTGGCGCCAAAGCCGATGGTGGATACCAAATCCACCAGCTCGCCCAGCTTGCCGTCGGGCAGTTGCGCGCGGGCAAAACGCTTGTCCAGAATGCCTTTGAGCTTGGGGTTGTCGCCCTCAATCAGGGCCAGCGCGTCGTCGATGTGTTTGCCAATGCCCGGCTGCTTGGCCTGGGCGCGCAGTTGCTCCCAGCGGGCGCCTTCGGGCACCCAGAACACGTTGCCCGAGGTGTAGTAGTCGCGGTCGTCCAGCTCGGCGGCCAGGTCTTCCGGGGCGGCCTCGCCGTAGTAGTACTCGTCGTGCGGGTCGGCCAGGCGCACGGCCACTTCGGCGCGGCGGGCGGCAAAGGTGTCGCTGATGTATTTGACGAAGATGAGGCCGAGCACCAGGTGCTTGTATTCGGCAGCGTCCATGTTGGCGCGCAGCTTGTCGGCGGTGGCCCAGAGGGTTTTTTTGATGTCGTCGAGCATGGAGAAATTGCTTGCAATCAGGATGTGCGCCGGGCGCGGCACGGCTCAGCGGTGTTCACGGTCGAAGCGTTCTTCGGCCTCGCTCAGGTGGCGCAGCAGCACATGGGACACCAGGTTGACGCCGATGCCGCCGAACATGACGGGGAAGATGTAGAGCGCGATGGACAGCTCAGAGATGAACACCGCATCATCGGCCAGCGACGGCGTGATGCGGGCCAGCTTGGCCAGACCTTGGAGCAGGTACACATCCAACCCGGCAATGAGCACCAGCACCAGGCCGAACAGCACGACCGTGGTGCGCGAGATGGCGCGGCGCACCAGCAGCGCCGCGTAGATGGCAGTCGGCAGCACCACCGAGAGCGCCACCAGCAGCCAGAAGCGCACTTCGACAAAAACGCTGGGGGCGGGTAACGGTGTCACGGCGCAGCCACCACCCGTGCGCGTGCGTTGGGCGCCTCGCCAAACATTTCGGGCGCGTACAGGGCCTCGACGCGGCTGGGGGGCAACGCGAAGTCGCCCACGTTGTTCAGGCGCACGGTGTATTCCATTTTGACGGTGCCCTTGGGCAGGTATTCGTAGTAGCTGCGGAAGGCCTCGAAGCTGCGCTCTTCAAACGCGGGCCAGCCCAGCCCACTGCGCTTTTCGCCCTGGGTGGCGATCTCGGAGTCGCGCCCCAGGCCGCTGCCCAGAATGGTGGCGCCGCCCGGAATGGGGTCGGTGATGGCCACCCAGGTCATGTCGGCCTGGCCTGTGACTTCCAGCGTGATGCGCAGCACGTCGCCGCGCGTGTACTGGCCTGCGGGCAAGGCCTTGTTGGCCTGCTCGATGGGTGTGACGGTTTTCTGGATGCTGTAGCCCGCGCTGAACGGCGCCTTGAGCTGCACCGCAGCCACCGACTGCAGCGTGAGCCAGGGCTTGCCCGGCCCCTGGTGCGTGACGGACAGGCCTTCTTTACCGCCCGCAGCGCCCCAGGGCAGGAACATGGCGTTGCCCCGCAGCATGCCGGGCGCCGCAGGGGCACCAAACGCGCTGGCTTGGTGGGCTGCACCTTCCGCATCGGTGGGCTTGATGCGCTCGACCTTGCTCCAGTCCACGCTGTCCGTGTGGCTGCCCATGGCCGCCTTGGTGGTGCCCGAGACGGGCGTGGCCTCGAACTTGGCCGAGAATTTTTCGAGCGCCAGGCCGCCCCACAGGTTGGCGGTGGTGGTGTGCCAGGCACCGCCCTGCTGGCGGGCGATGAAGCCATTGGCCAGGCGGCCCATGTCGTCCTTCCAGTCGGGGTTGTCCATCACGGCGAGCAGGAGGCGCGCAAGGTTCACGTCGCCGTTCTGCATCAGCCACCACCAGTAGTCGTCGCGCTCGGTGCTCAGCAGCAGCTTGGTGCCCTGGTAGCTCAGGCGGGCGCGCAGGATTTGCGTGGCCTCTTGCAGGCGTTTGTCGCGCTCGGGGATGTCCTGCACGCGCCGCAGGATGTTCATCCAGTCGATCACGCTGTGCGTGGGCCACTGGTTGGGCGCGATGGTGACACTGGCCAGCATGCGGCCCTGGGCCTTGCCGTAGCGCGAGAGCGCTTCGATGGCGGCGAGCTTGCGCATGTCCAGGTCTTTGCGCGGGCTCCAGAAATTGCGCTCGATGCGCCCTTCCACAAAGGCGATGAGGCCGCGCTCCATGGGCGCGCGCACCTCGCCCGGCAGGGCAAAGGCGGGGTTGATGCTGGCGGCCTCGTGCGCGCTCGCCAGCAGGTAGGCGGTCAGGGTGTCGCTCCCCCGGTGGGTGTCGCCCTCGCGCGGCGGGAAGTAGTTGGCCAGGCCATCGCCGTCCAAATAGGTGGGCAGTTGCGCCACGACGGTCTGCCAAAGCTTGCCGTCGCGCAAGCCCACGGCCTTGCTGGTTTTTTGCTCCAGGCAGGCAAACGGGTAGTTGGCCCACCAGTCGCGCACGCCGGGCAGGCCCTCGGCCAGTTTGGGCTGCAGCGCCAGGCGCAGGCCCCCCCGCCCGGGCAGCGCATCGGCGGGGAGTGCAGCGTCCAGGGTGTAGCTGCCGTCCAACTGCACCAGCGTGGCCTGCTGCACCGTGAGCGGCACAGCCGGTATCAGGCGCTGGCTGGCCTTGAGCGCATCGCGCGCGCCGCCTAGCTGGTCTTTCGCTTCGATCTCCCACAGCAGGGCCTGAACGCGGGTCTGCGCTAGCTGGGCCGGGGCTTTTACGCTCCAGGCCACTTCACGCGCCTCACCGGCGGGGATGTCCACGGTCTCAGTCTTCAAGCTCAGCAGCGTCGCGCGGGGCGTCACCTCCACCTTCATGGCGGCCTTGGTGGTGTTGCGCAGGGTGAACTGGGCGCGGAACTGGTCGTCCTCGCGCACCAGGGGCGGCAGGCCGCTGATGATTTGCAGGTCTTGCGTGGCGCTGATCTGGGTGCTGCCCGTGCCGAACAGGCCGGTGGCGGCATCGGCCACGGCCACGATTTTGAAGGTAGTGAGCGCGTCGTTCAGCGGCACCGTCACCTGGGCCTGGCCATTGGCGTCGAGCTGCACCTGCGGGTTCCACAGCAGCAGGGTGTCGAGCAGTTCGCGGGTGGGGCTGCGCCCCCCGCCGCCGCCTGCTGCCACGGCTTTGCGGCCGTAGTGGCGCCGCCCGATGATTTCCATCTGCGCGGTCGAGGTGGCAACGCCCCAGCTGCGCCGCTGCAACATGGCGTCCAGCACATTCCAGCTGGTGTTGGGCATGAGCTCGAGCAGCGCCTGGTCGACGGCGGCCAACGCCACCTCGGCGTGGGCGGCGGGCTTGCCATTGGGCAAGGTCGCGGTAATAGTGACCTGCGCCTTGCCGCGCACGGGGTAGCTGGCTTTGTCGGCCACCACTTTCACGTTGATCTGGTGCGCCTTGCTGCCCACCTTGATCTCGGCCATGCCCAGGCGGAAGGCCGGTTTGCTCAGATCGACCAGCGCCGTGGGCGCCACGTATTCCTTGCCCTCGTACCAGAAGGCGGTCCACCACTCGCGCGGCGCCTTGAAGCCCCAGGTGAAGAAGCTGTACCAGGGCACCTCGCGCAGGCGCCCGCGCAGCGCCAGCACGCTCACATACACGTTGGGGCCCCAGCCCTCTTGCACCTGCAGGCTGACCGTGGGGTCCTTGCCGTTGAGCTGCACCACCTGGGTGTCGATGATGCCTTCGCGCTCCACCGTGACCAGCGCCGTGGCAAAGCGGAAGGGCATGCGCACCTGGAACTTGGCGGTGTCGCCCGGCTGGTAGCTCTTCTTCTCGGGCAGCAGGTCCATGCGGTCGTGGTTTTCGCCGCCAAACCACAGCTCGCCCTGGCGCGTGACCCACACGGACGAGGCCGCATCAAAGGTGTTGCCGTCCTTGTCGCGTGCGGTGGCGACCAGTTCCACCTCGCCGGGCTCATCGAGTTTGGTCTCGCACAGCAGCAAGCCGCGTGCGTCGCTCTTGCCGGTGCACACCGTGCCCAGGTCTTTGGTTTCGGTCTTGTTGTCGTAGCTGTAAAAGCCCCCCACCATGCGCTTGCGGCTGCTGGTGGTGATGCGGGCAATGGCCTGCACCTGCAGCGGCACGTCGGCGGCGGGCTTGCCGTCGGGCGTGAGCGCCAGTGCCTGGAAACGGATTTTCTGGCTGGCCGAGACCCAGCCTTCGGTCTTGATACCAGCCAGCACCCCGGCTGGCCACAGGCTGCTGGTGCTGCGCAGGGTCTGCACTTCGCCGTTGGGGTCGGCATAGGTGGCTTCGATCAGCAGGTCTTGCGCCGTGCTGGCGCGGGGCACGTTCTCCAGCGCGATGCGGCCTGTGCCGTTGCGGTCCAGGGTGAGCGGCAGCTTATCGGCAATCACGCGCGGCGCCTGGCGGGCGGTTTCTTCCTCTTCTCCCTCTGTGCTGCCTTGCTGGCGACCCCGGGGCGGGTTGAAGCTGAAGGCGTCGTAGTCGTCAAAGTGCAGGTATTTGCTGCGCACCAGGGCCGACACGCGCACGGGCAACTGCGCGGCAGCACCACCGGCCACGTAGTTGACCTGCACACTCGCGGGCACGGTGCGCACATTGACCAGCGGTGCCTTGTCGGCCGGGCCCACGCGGCCCTCGAACACGGGCAGGCGGAATTCTTCGACCCGGAACTGGCCCGACGTAAAACTGCGCCCATCGCTGCGGCTGCTGTGCAATGCAACTTCGTACACGCCCAGCTTCGCTGCGGGTGGCACCGCAAACTCGCTGTGCGCACTGCGCCCGCCGGTGGCTGTCTTGCGCCAGGCCAGGGGCTGGGTGAATTGCTGGCCGCTGCCCACATGGGTGATGACCAGGGAGTCAGGCTCCTGCGCAGGCAGGCCAAAGCCGCCCCGTGTCTCGGTGCGCAGCAGGTGCTTCATGGACACCGTTTCGCCAGCGCGCAGCAGTGTGCGGTCGAAGATCGTGTGCGCCCGCTCGTCGGGGCTCGCGTCGTTGCTGGTGGGCACGTTGAAGCGCCAAGGCTCAATGCCACGCTGCCAGTCGCTCCAGGTGAAGGCCATGTCCGGCACACCGTCACTCCCCTGGTGGCGCGCACTGATGAAGTAGGCATCGCCCCCGTCGCCCTGCCCACGGCACAGCGGCGGGTCGGACGACAGGCCCTCGAAGCGCGCCACGCCTTGTGCATCCGTGGTGCCCGAAGCCAGTTCGCGGCCATTGCAGTCGGACACGCGCACGCGGGCGCCCTCCACGCTCTGCCCTTTATCGAGCGTGGTCACCCAGGCCATGGCGTTCTCGCGGCCCAGCTTGAAATGCACTCCCAGGTTGGTGACCAGCGCCGAGGTGCGCACAACCATGGCGCGCGCTGCGCCGTGCCGCGCATCGAGCAGCGATGCGCCCAGCAGCGGCGACGCAACCTCCACCACATGGAAACCCGGCGCCAGCGGAATGCCCACCACCTCAAACGGGCGGGGGTCGGTACTGACCGGCTTGGGCAGGTCCAACGCACGCACACCCGGCTGGCCCGAGAGCAGCGAGAGCATGCGCGACTGCACGTAGTGTTTGTCGCCGTCCAGCACCTGAGGCAACGTCCCCTTGACGTCACGCCGCGCCTGCTTGCGCTCCACCATGTAGTTGTTGTACTGCTGCACCTTGCGGAACCAGGCAATGATGTCGGCGTCGTTCTCGGGGCGCAGTGTGCTGACCTGGCCCGCAGGCGCGGCATCACCCCCGGGTTGCAGGCCTTGCACGCGCAAGGCGGCCTCGACCTTGCGCAGCGTGACCGGCAGCAGCGCCGGGGTCTGCGGCCCCTCGGCCAGGCGCTCGACAATGCCAAACGGCGCAGCGGCAAACTTGGCCAGCGGCGGCATGCCGCCCGTGGCCACCCTCAAAGGAAAGCTGTCGGCGTTGGACAGGGCACGGCCCGCGGCATCCTTCAAACCCTTGGGCAATTCCAGCTGGAACTCGGTGCTCTCGGCCAGGGGCGCGGCAAACTGCACGCTGCTGACCAAGCCCTCGGCGGCTGTGCCCTCATCCTCGCCGCCCGTCTGGGGTTTGATCGACTCCAGGGGCGACTTCAGGCGAATCGCCGCCGCCAGCTTGCGCGGCACGGGTGCGTTGAAAGACAGCGTCATCGGCCGGATCGGCAGGCAGGCCGCCTGGGCGTTTTCACGCTCGCAGGTAAATTCAGCCAAAAACGGTGCACGCACCTCGAAGGTAAAGCGTTTTTCCACGTTACCGGCCACCCCGCTGGGCGTGACGACACCTTTGCCCCACACCAGTTGCACCCGCGACGAAGGCGTGAGCCGCCGGTTGCACGCCAGCGTGACGATGGACAGCGGATCGCGCGCGGCTTGCTTGTCCAGGCCCTGGGCCTGGAGCAGCGCGGCACGGTCCTTGCCATCGATCAGGCGCACAGGCACACGCTCGCCCACGCCATCGGCGGCGCACCACACATTCGCCTGCACGCTGGCCAGCTGCGCGGGGCCATTGAGCTGCAGTACAAAGAACTGCTCTTCGTCGATGTGCTCGTAGGTGCCGGGCCGTACGTTCTGCACATAGGGCCCTCCACTATTGAATTGATAGCTGGCAGCGCTCTTCAGTGGGGCGCCAGAGGCCGATTTGAAGTCAATTTTTGGCAGCACGGTGCAGCGCACACCGGGCGGCATGTCGCGGGCCAGGTCAAACACCCATTCGCGCTCGCTCGTCCAGCGCCCGGTGCCTTTGCTGGCTTCGGCGTCGGTGCAGTTGACGGCAAAGGGCGCTGGAGCCTTGGGGTCACCAAAGGTGGTGGCTGCGCTGTCAAACTTGACCACGACCTGGCGCACGCGGGCCACTTCACCCTGGGGCGATACGCTGGTCACTTGCAGGGCCTGGGCGCTGGCGGCGACCAACGCAAAACCCAATACGGCGGCAATTTCTCTGGTATTCACCCTGGACTCCTCGGCAGAACGGGTAAGCGTAGCGGAAAATACGGCGTTTCAGGCACGGCGCACAGGGATGACGCACTTCCCGGGACGGCTCCCGGCAGGGTTTGCCGCGAGGCACACCCACACCATCCTGCCCGCACAATACGGCATGCCCACGCGATTCGATCTCTCCTTCAGCCAAGAACTCTGTGACGTCCTGCATGCAGAGTTGGGCCTGGTCTGTAGCTTCATGGGCGAAGCCGGGCAGATCGTGGCATCGAGCGAGCGTGAACGCATTGGCCAAGCGCATGAGATAGCGCAGCGCATCATGCAGGGTGCGCTGGAGGAATACAGCATCACCCCGCAAGAAGCCGCCCGCTCGACCACCATGCGCGAGGGCATCAACATGGGGATCGACCTGGGTGGTCAGCGCGTCGCCTGCTTTGCCATCGCCGGTCCGCTGGACATGGTGCGCCCCCTGGCCCGGTTCGTACGCTTTTGCGTGGTCTCACTGCTACAAGTGCGTCCAGAAGTGGACACACCTTCTGCACCCGCCCTTGCTGCCCTCGCACATCCTGCTGGAGACAATCCCTCTAACGCACGCCTGACCGATCTGCTGGGCCATGCCAGCCAGGCCGTGGCATTCAGCCTGCGCCGCCTGCACGACGCAGTCCACCACATCGACCAGGGCATCACCTTGTTCGACAGCAGCCTGCGGTTGGTCGTATGGAACCGCCGATTTGTGGATCTGATCGGCGCGCCCGCCGCCTCGGTCCAACCCGGCCAGCCGCTGGAAGACTTGTTGCAGCGCTATGCAAAGAGCGCCGGCCTTGCTGCGGCAGAACTGCAGGCCCTGGTGGCCCGCAGAGTGGCCCGCGTGCGCGCGGGTCAGCCCAGCGCGTTCGAGCATGTCAGCCCCCAAGGAACCGTCCTGGCCATCGTAGACCGGCCTCTGCCCGACGGCAGCCTGGTCTCTACTTACACCGACATCACGGAAAAGCACCGGGCCGACGCAGCCCTGCGCGCAGCCTACGAAAACGCCGAACGGCAGGTTGAGCTGCGCACCCGTACGCTGGCGGATTTTGCCAACCTCTCGTCGGACTGGTTTTGGGAACAAGACACCGCGTTTCGTTTCACCCGGTTTTTCGGGCACTCGATAGAAAAGCTGCACCGAGAGCCCGGCTACTTTCTGGGCAAACGGCGCTGGGACATGCCTATTCGCGGCATCACCGGCGAACAGCTTGCCGAACACATTGCCTGCCACGAGCGACATGGGCTTTTCCGCCATTTCGAGTACGAAATCGACGCACCAGATGGCTGCACACAGTATTTTTCCGTCAGCGGTGCCCCCCGGTTTGACGACCAAGGCCACTTCGTGGGCTACCACGGCATCGGCAGCAACATCACCGGTTTGCGGCACGCCGAACTGGCCATCCGCGAGCGTGAACGCCAGCTCGCACAAATTGTGGACGGCAACCCGCTGGCCACCTTCGTCATCGATGCCCACCGGCACATCACCCACTGGAACCGCGCCTGCGCAGCACTGACCGGGATGGAGGCTGCCGCGATGCTGGGGCACCACGAACCCTGGCGCGCCTGGTACGAGAGCCCCCGGCCCACCTTGGCCTGTCTGCTGGTCAACCAAGCCACGGACGAAATGCTGGCCACCTACTACCCCGATTTCCGCCACTCCACGCTGATCGCCGGCGCACTGGAGGCCGAGGTGCATCTCCCTGGCCGGGGCAACGACGAGCGCTGGCTCTCCATGATGGCGGCTCCGCTGCGCAATGCCCAAGGCACGCTGACGGGCGCGATCGAAACCGTGCAGGATGTCACCGCGCGGCGGCGAGACCAGCAACTGCTGGAAGATCGCAGCGCAGCGCTACAACAGGCCAATCTGGTGATGGAAGAGCGCGTGCACATGCGCACCGAGGAGCTGTCCCGGCAGCTGGGCTTCATGCACCAACTGATCGAGGCGATTCCCAGCCCCGTGTTCTACAAGGACGCCCAGGCCCGCTACCTGGGTTGCAACAGCGCGTTCGAAGCCTTCATCGGAAGCCCCGCAGCCCACCTGATTGGCAAAACTCCCCACGACATTGCCCCCAAGGAGCTGGCAGACCGATACCTGGCCGCAGACCGATCCATTCTGGACCACCCCGGAAAACAGATTTACGAAAGCGACGTCCGCCACGCCGACGGGCAACGGCACCGCGTCATCTTCCACAAGGCCACGTTCACCCACCCTGACGGCAGCGTGGGTGGGCTGGTTGGCGTCATGCTCGACATCACCGATCGCATACGCATGGAAGACGATTTGCGCCAGGCTGCCACGGTGTTTGACAACATCGCCGAGGGCGTGACCATTGCCGAGCGTGACGGCACCATCATTGCCGTTAACCGTGCGTTCAGCGCCATCACCGGCTACGACCGCACAGAAGTGATTGGCCAAAACCCCCGCATATTCCAGTCGGGGCGGCACGATCGCAAGTTCTACGCCGACATGTGGACGGCCATCACCAGCCACGGCCGCTGGCAGGGCGAGGTCTGGAACCGGCGCAAGACGGGCGAGATCTATCCGCAATGGCTCTCCATCACGGCGGTGCATGCTCCTCAGGGCCCAACAACCCACTATGTCGCCACGTTCTCCGACATCACGCACCAGAAACAGAACGAAGAGCGCATCCAGTTGCTGGCCTTCTCCGACCCACTGACCGGCCTGCCCAACCGGCGGCTGTTGCTCGACCGCCTGGAACACGCGCTCATCGTCAGCACACGCAACCAGCGCCGGGGCGCGCTGTTCTTCATCGATCTGGATGACTTCAAGGGCTTGAACGACACGCGCGGCCACCACATGGGCGACCTGCTGCTGCAGCAGGTCGCCCAGCGCCTGGTGGCCTGCGTGAGCGAAGGCGACACGGTGGCCCGGCTCGGAGGCGACGAATTCGTGGTCATGCTCGAAGGTCTGAGCCCGGGCACCCTGGAGGCCGTCAAGCAGGCCGAGGCGGTTGGCAACACCATCCTGCACGCCCTCAACGAACCCTATGTGCTGCAGGACAACGTGCACCACAACACCCCCAGCATTGGCGTGGTGCTGTTTGGGGAGCCTCAAGGCTCGGTGGAAGAACTGCTCAAGCAGGCCGACCTGGCGATGTACCGCGCCAAGGCCTCAGGGCGCAACGCCATGTGTTTTTTCGACCCGCAAATGCAGTCCGTGCTGGCCGAACGGGTGGCGCTTGAAAAGGAACTACGCATCGCACTGCAACGGCAGCATTTCGTGCTGCACTACCAACCCCAGGTGAACGAGGCTGGCGCCATGGTCGGGGTGGAGGCGCTGGTGCGCTGGCAGCACCCCGAGCGCGGCATGGTTTCGCCGCTCGACTTCATTGCGCTGGCAGAGGACACCGGCCTGATCCTGCCGCTGGGCCACTGGGTGCTGGAAACCGCATGCACGCAACTGGCCGCATGGGCACAGCGCGCAGACCGCCAGCACCTGACGATGGCCGTCAATGTAAGCGTGCGGCAATTCCACCATGCCGATTTCGTGGAGCAGGTGCTCAGGGTGCTGCAGGCAACCGGCGCCAACCCGCAGCGGCTCAAACTTGAACTGACAGAAAGCCTGCTCATCACCCAGGTTGACGAAGTGGTGGCCAAAATGAGCGCCCTCAAAGCCCGGGGCGTGTGTTTCTCGCTCGATGATTTCGGCACGGGGTATTCATCGTTGGCCTACCTCAAGCGCCTGCCGCTGGATCAGCTGAAAATCGATAAAAGCTTTGTCTCACATGTGCTGACGGACACCAACGATGCGGCCATCGCCCGCATGATCGTGGCCTTGTCTGAAAGCCTGGGCCTGGAAGTGATTGCCGAAGGGGTGGAGCACGCCGACCAGCGGGATTTTCTGGCGCAGCACGGCTGCCACGCTTACCAGGGCTACTTCTTCAGCCGCCCTCTGCCGCTGAACGCCCTGGAGGCCTACGCCGATGCCCATAGGCTGGCAAGTGCCCCCGCTTGAAGCATCCATCGCAAGGCGTCAAACCAGCCTTGCGCGGTGACGCTCGATCTGCGCCTGCACCTGGATGGGTGCCGTGCCCCCCAGCGTGCTGCGGGCGTTGAGCGAACCGCGCAGGCTCAGGCACTCATACACATCTTTTTCAATCTGCGGGTGAAAACCTTGCAGAACGGCCAGGGGCAGTTCGGACAGGTCGCAAGCGTGTGACTGGGCCGCCTTGACGGCATGTGCCACGGTTTCGTGCGCGTCGCGGAACGGCAGGCCCTTTTTCACCAGGTAGTCGGCCAGGTCTGTGGCGGTGGCGTAGCCCTTCTTGGCGGCGTCTTCCATGGCCTGGGCGTTGACGGTAATGCCACCCTCCTTCTGGCCCGTGGCGGGGTTGAGCTGGCCACCCACCATCTCAGCAAAGATGCGCAGCGTGTCCTTGAGCGTGTCGACGGTGTCGAACAGCGGCTCCTTGTCTTCCTGGTTGTCCTTGTTGTAGGCCAGGGGCTGGCCCTTCATCAGTGTGATCAGGCCCATCAGGTGGCCGACCACACGGCCGGTCTTGCCGCGCGCGAGTTCCGGCACGTCGGGGTTTTTCTTCTGCGGCATGATCGATGAGCCGGTGGTGAAGCGGTCGGCAATCTTGATGAAGCCGAAGTTCTGGCTCATCCAGATGATGAGTTCTTCGCTCAGGCGGCTCACGTGCACCATGCACAGGCTGGCGGCAGCAGTGAACTCGATGGCAAAGTCGCGGTCGCTCACGGCGTCCAGGCTGTTCTGGCACACCACGGGGAACCCGTTCACATCCACCATGCCCAGCGTTTTCGCCACGCGCTCGCGGTCCAGCGGGTAGGTGGTGCCGGCCAGCGCGGCGCTGCCCAGGGGCAGCACGTTGGTGCGGCGGCGCACATCCTGCATGCGATCAAAGTCGCGCGCAAACATTTCCACATAGGCCAGCAGGTGGTGGGCAAAGCTGACGGGCTGGGCCACCTGCAGGTGGGTAAAACCGGGCAGGATCACCTCCACGTTGCGGCTGGCCACTTCCACCAGCGCCTTCTGCAGGTCGGTGAGCAGGCCGGCAATCAGATCGATCTCGCCGCGCAGCCACAGGCGCACATCGGTAGCGACCTGGTCGTTGCGGCTGCGGCCGGTGTGCAGGCGCTTGCCCGCATCGCCCACCAGTTGTGTGAGGCGTGCCTCGATGTTCAGGTGCACATCTTCCAGGTCCAGCTTCCACTCGAACTGGCCGGACTCGATTTCCTGCGTGATTTGCGCCATGCCGCGCTCGATGTCGGCCCGGTCCGAAGCGCTAATGATGCCCTGGGCAGCGAGCATTTCGGCATGCGCCAGGCTGCCCGCAATGTCGGCCTGCCACAGACGCTTGTCAAAGAAGACGCTGGAGGTATAGCGCTTGACGAGGTCGCTCATGGGTTCGGAAAACAGCGCCGACCACGCCTGCGCCTTGGTATCGAGCTGATTGTGTGACGGGGCGGAGGCTTGGGCTTTGGGCATGGCAGGGCAATAATCCAGTGAAACAGACACCCGGAACACCCGGATGCCGCAATGCAAGAGACGCAAATTTTATCGACCCTTCCGGGCGATCCCCCTACAACCGCTTTCACGGCACGCTCCAGCGTGCCTGCGGGGCGTGCGCTGGTGTTCGATGCCTGCCATGCGGGCGTGGTGCTGCGCGCGGTGATGTTCGTGGAAGTGGTGCTGGCCGTGGGCGTGCTGTATGGCGCGGAAAACCTGCCCGACTGGGTGGCTCGGCTGGCTCTGCTGACCGGCGTGGCCCTGCCCGCCACGCTGGCCTGGCTGGTCGCCGCCTGCAGCCTCAAGCAGGTGCTGCAACGCTTGCCCACCACCGGCCAGTATCTTGCGGGTGTGCTCCTGGGGGCGCTGGCGGGTGCCGGGGCCTGCGGCATGCTCTTTTTGGTGGGCGCTGCATTGCAGCCCCCGTGGGTAGCCAGCGCCGCCTCGGGCGCACTGCTGGCCGCGCTGCTGGTCGCCGCCCTGGTACTGCGCGCGCGCGGTCGCACGCCCGCCGCCACCACGGCCCGCCTGACCGAACTGCAGTCCCGCATTCGCCCACACTTCCTGTTCAACACACTCAACAGCGCCATCGCCCTGGTGCGCGAGGAACCCGCCAAGGCCGAGTCGCTGCTCGAAGACCTGAGCGACCTGTTCCGCCACGCACTGGTCGAGCAGGGCGAGGCCGTGACCTTGGCCGAAGAGATCCAATTGGCGCGCCGCTACCTGGCCATCGAACAGGTGCGCTTTGGCGACCGGCTGCGCGTGCAGTGGCAGCTCGACCACCGCACCGACGCGGCACTGCTGCCCCCGTTGCTGCTCCAGCCCCTGGTAGAAAACGCCGTCAAGCATGGCGTGGAGCCCAGCGCCCGGGGCGGCAAACTGCGCGTGCTGACCGAATTGCGGGGCAGCCGCGTGGTCGTGCGCATTACCAACACCTTGCCCGAAGGCCAGCCCAACCACAGTAGTGCATCGCGCGGTCATGGCATTGCCCTGGCCAACGTGCGTGCCCGCCTGGCCCTGCTGCACGACGTACAGGGCGAATTCAGCGCAGGCATCGAGGAAGGCCTGTACCAGGTGCGCATCACCCTGCCCGCGCCCCTGTTCACACCCGAAAAACCACCCGCCGCCACGCCCCGCCAACGGGCACGCACGCCATGAACATCCTCATCGTTGACGACGAAACCCTGGCCCGCAACCGCCTGCGCACTTTGCTGGGCGATTGCGCCGACACCGAACGCCACAACCTGGCAGAAGCCGCGACGGCCGCCGAGGCTCTGGCCCTGCTGGCCCCCAGCGGCGGACGGGCGTTTGATGTGCTTTTGCTGGACATCCACATGCCTGGCCAGGACGGCCTGTGCTTGGCGCAGGCCATTCAGACGCTGAGCTACCCGCCCGCCGTAGTGTTCGTGACAGCCCATGCCGACCATGCCGTCAGCGCATTCGAACTGGACGCCGTCGACTACCTCACCAAGCCTGTGCGGCTAGAGCGCCTGCAACAGGCCCTGGCCAAGGTGCAGCGTGCTCTGGGCCCCGCCACTGGCACCACGGGGAATGCGCCAGCGGCCACCTTGCCAGCAGGCGAGGCCCTGGTCATCCAGGACCGAGGCCGCACCGAGCGTGTGCCACTGGCTGAAGTGCTTTTCCTCAAGGCTGAGCAGAAGTACGTGACCGTGCGCACCACAGCACGCAGCTACATCCTGGATGGCTCGCTGAACGAACTCGAAGCCCGCTATCCTGGACAATTCCTGCGCATCCACCGCAATGCCCTGGTCGCCCGCCGGGCCGTGCGTGCCCTGGAAAAGCACTATGACCCCGAGGAAGGCGATGGCTGGGCCGTGCGCCTGCATGGCCTGGCGCAGTTGCTGACGGTGTCGCGGCGACAAGTGATTGCGGTGCGCGAAGAAATCGCACACCGCTGATCTGCTCCCCGGCCCATCAGGCGGGCGGGCCGACCAGACGAGGCGCCCAATCTTCCACGGCACCGCTGTCGAGTCGGCGCTGCAGCAGGCGCTGCCAGGAAGCAGGCAAGGGCAAAGCCAGCGCAGCCTGTAGCTGCGCACCATCCAGCACCGGGCGGTACAGCAGATCGAGCAGACGCTCCAGAGTCCACAAGGGGAAAGGCCGCGCCTCCAGCACCAGCGCGGCCCCTGCCCCAAAATCCCCCTCCTCCAGCACGCGGTAGTACCAACCCGTGCGGTGTGTCTGCTGCACGCGCCGCGCCATGTCTGGCAGGCCAAACCGTTCGTTGAGTTTCCAGCAAGGCTGGCGGGCCTGGGTGACCTCCAGCAGCACATCCCCCACGCGCCACTGGTCACCCAGGCACACCGTGGCCTCGGTCACGCCCTGGCTGTGCAGGTTCTCGCCAAAAGCGCCCGGGGCATCCAGCATGGCGTGGGCACCCAGTTCGGTACGCCAAGCGGCATAGTGCTCCTGGGGATAGTGGTGTACGGCCTTTTCCACACCGCCATGCAATCGAAGGTCGCCCTGCGCGTCACCCTGCAGACCCAGCGCAGTGGCACGCACGCGGCCTTGCACGGGCGTCTTGTGAATACCGCTGAGGCTGCCCCTGGCAAAAGGCACGGCAGCACCGGCACACACCACCAACAAAGCGGCCGCCGGTGTGACAGCATCGCTCATGGTCAACGCCCCAGGCTGCGTTTGAGTTCCTTGAGCAACAACGTCACCTGGTTGGAAGCGTGCCGATAGCCTCCCTTGAAGACCTGATGGGCTTTCTCATGTTCGCCTGCCTGGCTCAACGCCACCACGCTGGCCGCCTGGCCGTGGAAATACGCATGCCGCTGCACCAGCATCTCAAAAGCCGGGTAGTGGCCCAGACGGTCGCGCCCCTCGCCCTGCAGCCACTGGCCCAGGGGGCAGTGCTCGTACTGGCGAACCTGCTCGGGATCGAGGTTTTCTTCGGATTGCCCCGCCAGTAACTTTTCCAGGCGCAGCTTCCATTCTTCATGGCTGGCGATGGCCGCATCGATATCGAATTCGGTCATCAAGGTGGCTGCGTATTCCGGGTCGAGAATCAGCTCGCTGGCATTGTCCTCATAAGCCCAGGTGGTTTCGGGACTGGACGAATCCTGCTCCCGTATCTTGAACATGCGACTGAAGAAACCCATAACTTCCCTCGTTGTGATTCGAACGACCCGCTGTGGGCATAAATCGCTTTATGGCGATATATATGGATACATTCTGTGCCAGCTGGCGCGATTTGAACAGGCACTCGCACTGACGCATATTTTTTTGCGGAACTCAACTTCCCAGGCACTGCCATGGCAGCCGGGGCAATCTGGGCAACAATCGCCCCATGACAACCTCCCATCGCCCCGCACTGTCCATGCTGGACTTGGTGGCCGTCCGTGAGGGCGGCACCGTGGCCCAAGCGCTGGCCATTGCCCTGCGCACCGCTCAGCACGCTGAATCCTTGGGGTTCCAGCGCTATTGGCTGGCCGAGCACCACAACATGGCAGGTATCGCCAGTTCGGCCACGGCAGTACTGGTGGGCCACATCGCGGGAGGAACGCAGCGCATGCGCATCGGCTCCGGCGGCGTGATGCTGCCCAACCACGCACCGCTGGTAGTGGCCGAAGCTTTTGGTACGCTGGCCGAGTTGTACCCCGGCCGCATTGACCTGGGCCTGGGTCGCGCACCCGGCACCGACCCGCTGACCATGCGTGCCCTGCGCCGCGATCGACCAGAAACGGCAGAGGATTTTCCGCACGATGTAGCCGAGCTGCAGCGCCTGCTGGCACCCGCGCAGCCCGGCCAGCGCCTGGTGGCTACGCCTGGCGCTGGCACCCAGGTGCCCATCTGGCTGCTCGGCTCCAGCCTGTTCTCGGCCCAGCTGGCGGCAGAACGCGGGCTACCCTATGCTTTTGCCTCGCACTTTGCACCGCGTCTGCTGCTGCAGGCCATCGAGCTGTACCGCCGCCTGTTCAAGCCTTCAGCAGCACTGGCCAAACCTTATGTGGTGATCGGTGTACCCCTGGTCGCAGCCCCAACAGACGACGAAGCCGCCTACCTGGCCAGCAGCACCGGACAGCGCGTGCTCGGTATCCTCAAGGGCGAGCGGCTTCTGCTGCCACCCCCCATCAAAAACTATTCCGCCCAACTGCAACCGCAGGAACGTGCCGCGATCGACGACTTCCTGGCCGCCGCCGTGGTCGGTGGCCCGGATACTGTGCGCGCGGGCCTGGAGAAGCTTGCCCAAGCCACCAGCGCGGATGAACTGATGCTGGTGTGCGATGTGTTCGACCCAGCGCTGCGCCTGCGCTCGCTCGACATCGCGGCGCAGGCACACAGCGACATGCGGGTCACAGGCTCTTCGATGTCCGCCTGAGAAGGGCGCAACGAATCCCTGCGTTTACCGCGCCAGGTAGCCGCCATCCACGGGATAGTAGGCTCCGGTGACGAACGAGGCCTTTTCGGAGGCCAGCCAGGTCACCAGTTCGGCGACTTCTTCCGGGCGGCCCAGGCGTCCAATCGGGTGTGCAGCCACTAGCATGGCGTTGATGCCAGCATCCTGCTCCAGCGCACTGATCATGGGGGTGTGAATAAACCCCGGGCCCACAGAGTTGAGGCGCACGCCTTGCGCGCTGTACTCCAGCGCCGCGGCTTTTGTCAGCCCCAATACGCCATGCTTTGCCGCCGAATACGCGGGTGACGTGGCAAACCCCACCGATCCCAGGATGGACGCCATGTTGATAATGGAACCGCCGCCGTGCTTGAGCATGGCGGCAATCTGGTACTTCATGCCATAGAACACGCCCGAGAGGTTGATGTTGATGACCTGGGCCCAGCCGTCCAGCGGATAGTCGGCCGTGGGGGCCTGCGGACCACCGATGCCGGCGTTGTTGCACGCCACATCCAGTCGGCCGTATTGGGCCACGGTGCGATTCACCAGGGCTTCGCAGTCCCCAGGCTTGCCCACATCGGCCGCAACAAAAAGAGCATCCCCACCTGCTGCGCGCACCAGAGCGGCCGTTTCTTCGCCTGCCTGCGCATCGATGTCAGACACGACAACCTTGGCGCCTTCGCGTGCCCACATCAAAGCAACCGCGCGCCCGATACCCGACGATGCGCCGGTAACGATTCCCACCTTGTTCTTCAGCATGAAGGCTCCTTATCCAAAACGCCTGCAACCCATTGCCACAGGTTATGTTCCATTCTGCGACTTCTGCACGCCAGGACCTTGACATTGGTCATGTCCTTGGCGCAGCCACCATGCGTCCGCAGGAGCCGCGGACAGCAGCTACCATCGCAGACTCGCATATCTTTTGTTTGCGTACGCTTGTTGTGTAATCCACAGTCCGTCCGACCCCATTCTCACCACCTTGCCCGCATCGCATGCCCGCTTTTTCCTTCGAAGCCCTTGACGACCAGGGCCTGACCCGCAAGGGCGTGGTCGAGGCCGATACGGCCAAGGCCGCCCGCGGCCAGCTGCGCGCGCAGGCACTGGTGCCGCTGGTCGTGGAGCTGGTGGGCGACCAGGCCAGCAACGGGGTGGGCGCCGCAGGCCGCAGCCTGTTCACCCGTCCGGTCTTTGGCGCCACGGCCCTGGCCATTTGGACGCGCCAGCTCGCCGGGCTGGTCTCCTCGGGTCTGCCGCTGGAGCGTGCACTGACGGCCCTGTCCGAAGAGTCTGACAACGAACGCCAGCGCCACCTGGTGGCCGTGCTGCGGGCCGAGGTCAACGCCGGCTCCACGTTTGCCCGGTCTTTGCAGCAGCACCCACGCGAGTTTTCCGACATCTACTGCGCCGTGATTGGCGCCGGTGAACACAGCGGAAAACTCGGCCTGGTGCTCGAACGCCTGGCCGATGATCTGGAAGAGCGCCAGGAACTCAAGGCCCGGCTGGTGGGCGCCGCGCTGTACCCGGCCATCGTCACGCTGGTGGCCATCGCCATCGTGCTGTTTCTGGTCAGTTACGTCGTGCCCCAGGTGGCCAGCGTCTTTGCGGGCAGCAAACGCGCATTACCCTTTCTCACCGTGGCCATGCTGGCCATCAGCAGCTTTGTACGCACCTACGGCGCGTGGATGTTGATTGCTCTTGTTTTAATAGCTATTGGCGCCCGCTGGTCCTTGTCTATTGAGGCTTTTCGTGAAAAATTCGATGCGGCCTGGCTCAATGTCCCAGTGGTGGGGCGACTGGCGCGGGGCTACAACGCGGCCCGCTTCGCCAGCACGCTCGCCATGCTGGCAGGGGCGGGCGTGCCCATCCTCAAAGCCTTGCAAGCCGCCGCTGAAACCCTGCACAACCGCGCCTTGCGCGCCGACGCCCTGGATGCCTTGGTGCTGGTGCGCGAGGGCGCGCCCCTGGCCTCGGCCCTGGCCCAGAAGCGCAAATTCCCCAGTCTGCTGCCCATGTTTGCGCGCCTGGGCGAACAGACAGGCCAGTTGCCCGTGATGCTGCAGCGAGCGGCTACTCAGCTTTCAGCCGAAGTGCAGCGGCGCTCCATGCAGCTGGCTACCATCCTCGAGCCCCTGCTCATCGTCACCATGGGCGTGGTCGTGATGCTGATCGTGCTGGCCGTGCTGCTGCCCATCATCCAGCTCAACCAGTTCATGAAATAAGGCACGCCCCCCTGTGTCGCTTCGCTCCTTCCCCCCTCTCTCGCCCCGCTGTGCGATGCGGGAGGGGGGACGCCACCAGCGCGGCGGGGCGGCCCTTGCGCGGTGGCCGCTGGCCTGGGCCGCGCCATTTCGTGCGCTGCACATAGCGCGAGCACACAGTGAAGCCCCTTACGGAGATCCGCAATGGCCGTAACAATGGACGACAAGCTAGTGGTGGCGATTTCGTCGCGCGCCCTGTTCGACTTCGAGGAGGAAAACCGTCTGTTCGACCAGGGCAACGCGCAGGCCTACATGCAACTGCAACTCGAACGCCTCGATGTACCGGCGCCGCCGGGCGTGGCGTTCTCGCTGGTCAAGAAGCTACTGGCCTTCAACGAGCCCGGCCAGCAACGCGTGGAGGTGGTGGTGCTCTCGCGCAATGACCCGGCCAGCGGCATGCGCGTATTCCGCTCGGCCCGTGCGCACGGTCTGGCCAGCGTGCAGCGCGGCGTGTTCACGCAAGGAGCGGCACCTTTTCGCTACCTGCGCCCCCTGGGCGCGCACTTGTTCCTCTCGGCCAATGCCACCGACGTGAGCGAGGCCCTGGCCATGGGTTACCCAGCGGCACGGGTGGCCACCCAGTCGGTACAGGCCAGTGTGGCGCATCCGCACGAGGTGCGCATTGCCTTTGACGGAGATGCCGTACTGTTCTCTGACGAGGCCGAGCAGGTGTTCCAGTCTGCAGGGCTCGATGCTTTCCAGGCACACGAGCAAGAAAAGGCCCTGCTGCCATTGCCCCCCGGTCCGTTCAAGCCCTTTCTGTCGGCCCTGCACCGCCTCCAGCACAGTGGCGCGCCCAGCATGCGCATCCGCACCGCATTGGTCACGGCGCGTGGTGCGCCAGCGCACGAGCGCGCCATCCAGACATTGATGAGCTGGAAAATCACCGTGGACGAAGCCATGTTTCTCGGCGGCATGCCCAAAGGGGAGTTCCTGCGCGAGTTCGAGCCCGATTTTTTCTTTGACGACCAGACGGGCCACGTCACTTCAGCTGCGCTGCACGTGCCCGCCGGTCATGTGAGCAGTGGCATTGCCAACCGGCCGGTCAACACAAACAGGTGAGGAGGGGAACTTCCTGCGCCGACGGATGCCCTACTGCGGTGAATCACTTCGACACTCCTCTCAATCAACGCAATGGCAGTGCGCGCGTGCTTGCGGCGCGCACTCTCCTGGGCAGTGCCATCGCACTGCTCATCGCGTTGCCCGCACAAGCCGACAACCCAGCACCCGAACCTGCGCAAGCAGGTTTGAGCAAAGGTGAAATCAAGGCCCAGCGGGAATTCAAACTGCTCGACTTCAATGGCGATGGCCAACTGAGCCGCAGTGAAGTACGCCTGTTCCCCCGCCTGGCCGCGGCCTTTGACAGCGCGGATACGAACCACGACGGGCAGATTTCTTACGAAGAAGTGCGTGCTTTTGCGGCCACCTACCGGGCCGAACGGGCCCGACTGCGTGCTGCGCAGGCCAATACGATGCCGCCAAGCGAGGAGAAATGACCGGTGGCTGGCGAATCTACCCACCGAGCAAGCGGTAAAAAATTATACAAAAGTGGCTTGAACGCTTTATGGACAAGCGTTTGAAGCTACAAAAAAAAGAGCGCTAAACCGGCAAACCCATTACCCCCCGGTACGCTTGACCTTGGGATCGGAATACGTGAGCGGCTCGTCGTTGCGGGCCTGCTGGGCCATGCGCTCTTGCAGCGTCGTTTTGTTGACATCCTGCGCTAACTCGATGGCACTGCCGCTGGCACGCCACATCGATTGCAGGAATTCCAGCAACTGCTTGTAAATCGGCTCCTTGGGCGGCTCAGGCGGTTCTTCGACCGTGTCCTTTTTCTTGACCTCCGTCCAGTCGCGGTTCGACGTGTCCGGGGCGGACGGTTTGTCCGGCGTTTTCACGACGGCCCCCTCACCCAGTCGGTCCATGGACTCGACGGGGTTGGCGGCGTTGATCGGGCGCACTGGTACAGCTCCAGATGCCCCGGTGGAGTACAAATCAGCGCCCTGGGGGCGCCAGATCGGTGATCGGTCTACAGGTGGCAGTTGCATGACAGTGGCCTCGGTAAATGGAAAAACCGGGGAGGCTTTATCCCCTTCTCGTACCTCTATTACGGCAAAAAGAAGGGGGAGTTAAGCCTTTTTTCAACGATCAATGCAAAAAAAGGGAATTTACCGGGTTTGTACTTACAAAAACCGCTCCAGCAGGCGGCGCGACGCCCGGTCCAGGGCTGTGCTGTCGGCAATCGCATACTGCACACCCGAGGCGCTGGCAATCAGCAACGCGGTGCGGCCGCGCAGCCGACGAATATCCTCTTCGGCCTTCAACACCAGAGCGCTTGTGCCGCGGTCAGTCTCCACTTCCCAGGTGCTGGGCGTGGAAAAACTCGAAACACTGAGGATTTTTTGGATAGTGGGCACAAACTCCCGTGCGGCCAGCTCCTCCCGAACCAGCGCGAGTGCAGGTGCCGGCAGGTCGTCCAGGCGGTCCAGCCACAGCAGTTCGTGTCCATCTGAGCCGACCAGGGACAAGCCCTCATCGGGCGCCGCCAGCGGGAAGGCTCGCACGGGCAGCACACCGGCATGCACCGTGCCATTAGGCAGGGTCAGCACCAGGCGCCCATGGGCGTCGCGGTGCATTTGCGGAAGAAGTGACGGGGTGGCGTTCTGCATCAGGGGCCTCGCAGGCATATCAAGAATTGCCGGCCGGATGGGCCGGGTGCAGCAAGCTGCTGTCAAGGATGAGCACGCCCGCGGCCTGGGCATCTTCCTCTGCGCGGCGTGCCTGCGCCTCATACAGCCGCCAGTAGGCGCCCTGCTTTTCCATCAGTGCGTCGTGCGCACCGACCTCGACCACTTCGCCCCGGTCCATGACCACCAACCGGTCGGCCTTGCGCAGGGTGGAAAGACGGTGGGCAATGGCAATGGTGGTGCGGCCTTGCACCAGGTTGTCCAGCGCCTTCTGGATTTCCTTTTCAGTTTCGGTATCCACGGCAGAGGTCGCCTCATCCAGGATCAGGATGCGCGGATCAATCAGCAACGCGCGGGCAATGCTGATGCGCTGGCGCTCGCCTCCCGACAGGCCCTGGCCGCGCTCGCCCACCAGCGAGTCATAGCCGTGCGGCAGGCGCAGGATGAATTCGTGCGCATGGGCGGCACGCGCGGCCGCAATGATCTCGGCGCGCGTGGCTTCGGGTTTGCCGTAGGCAATGTTCTCGGCAATCGTGCCGAAAAACAGGAAGGGCTCCTGCAGCACCAGGCCGATGTGGCGCCGGTAGTCAAGCACGGAGAAACGCCGGATGTCGATGCCATCGAGCTGGATGGAGCCCTCGCTCACGTCGTAAAAGCGGCAGATCAGATTGACCAGGGTGCTTTTACCCGAGCCGCTGTGGCCCACCAGGCCGATCATCTCGCCGGGGCGGATATCGAGATCTAGGTTCTTGATAACGGCCCGGCTGCCATAGCGGAAACCCACGCCGCGCATGGCGATGGCCCCTTGCACCTTGCCCACCTGCACCGGCTGGGCCGGGTCGGGCACGTTGCTCACGTGGTCCAGGATATCGAAGATGCGCTTGGCGCCGGCAGCAGCCTTTTGCGTGACAGAGACGATGCGGCTCATGGAGTCGAGCCGCCCATAGAAGCGCCCGATATAAGCGATGAAGGCGGTCAACACACCCACAGTGATCTGGCTTTTGGACACCAGCCAGATGCCGAAGCCCCAAACGACGAGCAGACCGATCTCGGTCAGCAAGGACACCGTGGGCGTGAACAGCGACCAGGTCTTGTTGAGCTTGTCGTTGACTTGCAGGTTGTGCTGGTTGGCATCGTGAAAGCGCTGGGCCTCGCGCTTCTCCTGGGCGAAGGCCTTGACGACGCGGATACCAGGAATGGTGTCCGCGAGCACGTTGGTCACCTCACTCCATACACGGTCAATTTTCTCAAACCCGGTACGCAGACGGTCGCGCACCGTGTGGATCATCCAGCCGATGAAAGGCAATGGCACCAAGGTGACCAGCGCCAACCAGGGGTTGATGGAAAACAGGATGGCTGCCGTCATGCAGATCATCAGCACATCGGTGACGAAATCGAGCGCGTGCAGCGACAGGAAAACGTTGATGCGGTCGGTCTCCGAGCCAATGCGTGCCATCAGGTCGCCCGTGCGTTTTCCACCGAAATAATCGAGTGAGAGTCTGAGTAAATGCTCATACGTGGTGGTGCGCAGGTCGGCGCCAATGCGCTCGGACACCAGCGCCAGGATATAGGTACGCGCCCAACCCAGCCCCCACGCCAGCAACGCCGATGCCAGCAGGCCGCTCAGATACATCAGCACCAGAGCAGGATCGATCTGCTTGCCGTTCTGGAACGGGATCAGGATGTCATCCATGATCGGGATGGTCAGGTACGGCGGCACCAGCGTGGCGGCCGTGGAGGCCAGCGTCAGCCCGAAACCGGCAGCGAGTTGCATTCGGTAGGGATGCGCAAATCGCCACAGGCGCAGCAGCACCCAGGTCGACGGCTGAGGCGTCTGCGCGCGCGCGCAGGCCGGACATTCTTCGGTATCGGGCGGCAGCAAAGCCTGGCACACGGCGCAGCGGGCTTCGTCAAGCTCCTCGGCCAGAGCGCCGCCCTGGACGGCCAGGCGCTCGGTCAACTGCTCGAAGCGCTGCGCGAGCTGCAAAGCCTGCGCCTGAGCGCCCAGGGTGAAACGCCAGAACGCCAGGCGCTGTTGCGCATCGTGCAGCTCGATCGTGCCAACGCCTCCATGGTCCAGCAGGCGCAGCGACTGGCCCGGCGTCAGTGCCCACTCGCGCCAGGTAACAGCCCCGGGGTCGCAGGCCAGCAGGCGGCGCTGCGTCACGACCAGCATGCCCGTGCCAAAGTGCAGATGGGCGTCCAGGTCAACCGCCAGGGCTGCCCGCACGTTTTCGTCGGAAGCGAGCATGGCCCGCAAACCGGCCCCGAAAGGGCTATTCAAGACACCGAAGGCGTCCTCAAGATGGTGATGTTGCATTTTGGTTGGTATTTCCTCCGCCCCCGTCGGCGTAGCGTGCCGAACGTTGCGCTTACGCGGATTCTCCCTGATGGGGGCCAGCCGGGTGCACAGCGCACACATGGCCTGGAATGGAGATAACGTCTGCCCCCCCGCATTCGATGACAGTGCCCACCAGACTGGCGCACAATCCTCTCGTCTCTCTTTCCCTTATTCTGCAACGTCCGCACCCGGCAGGCCCTTCTTCCGCAGCACTCCATGGCGAAATTCAACGACATCCAACTCCTGCGCATCAACTACCTGCGCGGCCCCAATATCTGGACTTACCGTCCTGCGCTTGAAGTCTGGCTGGACCTCGGGGCTCTCGAAAACCATCCTTCGCACCAGATTCCAGGGTTCAATGAACGGCTGACAGCCTGGCTGCCTGCACTGATCGAACACCACTGCGGTGTGGGCGAACGGGGCGGTTTCATGCAACGCCTGCAGGAAGGCACCTGGTGCGGTCATGTACTGGAGCACATCGTCATCGAACTGCTCAATCTGTCGGGCATGCCCACGGGCTTCGGACAGACGCGCAGCACCTCGGTGCACGGCGTATATCGCATGGTTTTTCGGGCACGCGACGAGCAGGTGGCGCGCATGGCGCTGGAGCAGGGCCACCGCCTGATCATGGCGGCCATCAACGACGAACCATTCGATGTGCCAGCCGCCGTGGCCAAGGTCCGCACCGAGGTCGATGACTGTTACCTGGGCCCCAGCACCGCCTGCATCGTGACCGCCGCCACCGACCGCGGAATCCCGCACATCCGCCTGAATGACGGCAACCTGGTGCAGTTGGGTTACGGCGCCAGCCAACGCCGCATCTGGACGGCCGAAAGCGAATTCACCAGCGCCATTGCCGAGGGCATCGCCTCGGACAAGGACCTGACCAAGTCCCTGCTGAAATCCTGCGGCGTACCCATTCCCGAAGGCCAGGTGGTACACAGCCCCGAAGAAGCCTGGGAAGCAGCGCAGGACATCGGCCTGCCCGTGGTCGTCAAGCCTTCGGATGGCAACCACGGCCGGGGCGTGACACTGGACCTGCGCAAGAGGGAAGACATCGAGGCCGCCTTCCATGTGGCTTACCCCGAAGGCAGTGACGTGATGGTCGAGCGCTTCATCCTTGGCGATGAGCACCGCCTGCTGGTGGTCAATGGCAAGGTAGTAGCCGCCGCACGGGGCGAAGTGGTGGGCATCACCGGCAATGGCCGCTCCACCGTGGCTGAGCTGATCGACAGCCAGCTCAACTCTGATCCGCGCCGGGGTTACGAAGAAGAGTACCCCTTAGAGATCATCGATGCCAACACCAACGTGGCCGTGCAGCTGGAACTCAAACGCCAGGACCTCGATGCCCAGGCCGTGCCGACAGCGGGACGCCAGGTGGTGGTGCAGCGCAACGGCAACGTGGCGGTGGACTGTACCGACGAAGTGCACCCTGAAGTGGCCTACATCGCAGGCCTTGCAGCCCGCGTCGTAGGCCTGGACATCGCCGGCATCGACATGGTCGCGCAAAACATCGCGCGCCCCTTGCACAGCCAAGGCGGCGCCATTGTCGAAGTGAACGCAGGCCCCGGACTGCTGATGCACCTCAAGCCCGCCGTGGGCGCGCCCCGCCCTGTGGGCCAGGCCATCGTGGAACACCTCTTCCCTGCAGAAGAGCAGGCTGGCGAGGCAGGCCGCATCCCCGTCGTGGGCGTGGCCGGCACCCGTGACAGCGCAACGATTGCACGCCTGGTAGCCTGGCTGCTGCACCTGAGCGGCAGACACACGGGCGTCGCCTGCCGCGATGGCCTTTTCCTAGACCGCCGCCGCGTGGAGGCCGCCGACAGCGCCCACTGGGAAGCCGCACACCGCCTGCTGATGAACAAGACCGTGCAGGCCGTGGTGATCGAAAACGATGCCCGCACCATCTTGCGTGACGGCCTGGCCTACGACCGTTGCCAAGTGGGCGTGGTGACCGACATGGACGGCATGGAAACGCTGGCCGAGTTCGACGTGCACGCGCAAGAGCAGATGACCCGGGTGCTGCGCACCCAGGTCGATGTGGTGCTCGCAGGCGGCGCGGCTGTGCTGCATGCCGCCATTGCCCAAGTGGCCGAACTGGCACCCCTGTGCGACGGTAGCGTGGTGTTGTACGCCCAGGATCCCGGCCTTGCCACCGTTGCGCAGCACCGCGCCGAGAACAACGGCCGCGCCGTAGTGCTCAAGAACGGCCGCGTGGTGCTCGCCACGGGCAATGCAGAACACGTGCTGGGCGCCCTGAGCGATCTGACCTTTGGCCGCAATGCGGTGGTGCCCGATACCGACGCCCTGTTGGCCGCCGTAGCCACAGCCTGGGCGCTGGACATTGCCCCCGACCTGATCGGCGCGGGCATCAAGACCTTCGAGCCTGAGCTGAACGCCCAGGAAATCCTCCGCACCTGAACACCGCCCCGGCCCTTTCCTCCGGCAGATTTCTGAAAGAACGACCCCATGGATGTCACCCGCATCAGGGCCCTGCGCGGCCCCAACCTCTGGAGCCGCAACCTGGCCATCGAGGCCGTGGTTTCCTGTGCCGAATCCGAACGCGCCATGGCGCAGATCGAAGGCTTTGAAACCCGCCTGCGTGCACTCTTCCCGGCCATCGGTGCACTGCACCCCGAAGGGGGCGACACCGACCTGTCCCTGGCCCATGTGTTGCAAACCGCCGCGCTGGCTCTGCAGGCGCAGGCGGGCTGCCCCGTCACCTTTGCCCGGACCACGGCCACCGTCGATCCTGGCGTCTACCAGGTGGTGGTGGAATACAGCGAAGAATGCGTGGGCCGCCAGGCCTTTGCCGACGCGCAGCAGCTGATTGAAGCCGCCCTGAACCATGGCCATTTCGACGCCGAAGCGGCCATTGCCCATTTGCGCGAGCTGGACGAAGACGAGCGCCTGGGCCCCAGCACCGGAGCCATCGTCGAGGCAGCGGTGGCGCGCGGCATTCCGTACCGGCGCCTGACCCAGGGCAGCCTGGTGCAATTTGGCTGGGGCTCCCGGCAGCGCCGCATCCAGGCCGCCGAGATCGACTCGACCAGCGCTGTAGCCGAATCGATTGGCCAGGACAAAGACCTCACCAAACGCCTGCTGCACGCCGCTGGCGTGCCCGTGCCATTGGGCCAGCCGGTGGAATCGGTCGACGAGGCCTGGGCCGTGGCCCAGAAAGTGGGCTTGCCCGTGGTGGTCAAACCCCAGGACGGCAACCAGGGCAAGGGCGTCACGGTCAATATTTCCGACTTCGCACAGCTGGAAGAGGCTTATCGCAACGCCGTGGAATATGGCACGGTCATGGTCGAACGCTTCCTGCCAGGCCAGGACTACCGCCTGCTGGTGGTGGGCGACCAACTGGTCGCAGCCGCGCGCCGCGAGCCACCGCAGGTGCTGGGCGACGGCGAGCGCACCGTGCACGAGCTGGTGGACATCGTCAACCAGGACCCGCGCCGCGGCGAGGGCCATGCCACATCGCTCACCAAGATCCGGCTCGACGACATTGCGCTGGCCCGCCTCACGCAGCAAGGCCTGACGCCCGATTCCGTGCCCGAAAAAGGCCAGCGCGTAGTGCTGCGCAACAACGCCAACCTGTCCACCGGCGGCACCGCCACCGACGTGACCGACGACGTACACCCCGAGGTGGCCGCGCGCGCCGTGGCTGCGGCCCAGATGGTGGGCCTGCACATCTGCGGTGTGGACATGGTGGCCGAGACCGTGCTGCGCCCGCTCGAAGAGCAGGGCGGCGGTTTTGTCGAAGTGAACGCCGCGCCCGGACTGCGCATGCACCTTGCACCGTCCTATGGCAAGCCCCGCGCCATTGGCCAGGCCATCGTGGACCGCCTTTATGCCCCTGGCCAGGACGGGCGTATTCCCGTAGTGGCCGTCACCGGCACCAACGGCAAAACCACAACCGCCCGCCTGATTGCCCACCTGTTCGCAGCCCAGGGCCTGCGCGTGGGCATGACCAATACCGACGGCGTCTATGTGAACGGCCGCCAAATCGACAGCGGCGACTGCTCGGGCCCCAAGAGCGCTCGCAACGTGCTGCTGCACCCCGACGTGGACGCCGCCGTCTTCGAGACGGCCCGCGGCGGCATTTTGCGCGAGGGGCTGGGTTTTGACCGCTGCCAGGTGGCCGTGGTGACCAACATCGGCGCCGGCGACCACCTGGGGCTGAACTACATCACCACAGTGGAAGACCTGGCGGTGCTCAAGCGCGTGATCGTGCAGAACGTCGACCCGGCGGGCTACGCGGTGCTCAATGCCACCGACCCCATCGTGGCGGCCATGGTGAGTGCGTGCCCCGGCAAGACCATCTTTTTCGCCAGCGACCGCCACCACCCCGTGATGGCCACGCACCGCGCCCAGGGCCACCGCACGGTGTATGTCGATGGCGACTCCATCGTCGCTTCTGAGGGCTCGTGGCGCGAGATCATCCACCTGCGCGACGTCCCCATCACGCGCAACGGCAAGATTGGCTTCCAGGTCGAGAACGTCATGGCCTCCGTCGCAGCAGCCTGGGGCGTCGGGCTGCCCTGGCAGACCATTCGCCGCGGCCTCTCGGGTTTTGTCAACGACAGCGACAACGCGCCTGGCCGCTTCAACATCATGGACTACCGCGGCGCCACGGTGATTGCCGACTATGGCCACAACCCCGACGCCATGCGCGCCCTGGTGGCCGCCGTCAACGCCCTGCCTGCCCAGCGGCGCAGCGTGGTCATCAGCGGTGCGGGCGACCGGCGCGACGAGGATATCCGCGAGCAAACGGTCATTCTGGGCGCGGCATTTGACGATGTGATCCTGTACCAGGACGCCGCCCAGCGCGGCCGGGCCGACGGCGAAGTCATGGCCCTGCTGCGACAGGGCCTGGCCGGGGCCGCTCGCACCAGCCACGTGGAGGAAATCCGCGGCGAGTTCATCGCCATCGACACCGCCCTCGCGCGCCTGCAGCCCGGAGACCTGTGCCTGGTGCTGGTCGACCAGGTGGAAGAAGCGCTGGCCCATCTTGCCCAGCGCTGCGCCGAGGCCTGAGCGCCCTACGGTACGTAAAAAGAGCCCTGCACCACGCAAAAAGGCCCCGCCGCTCGATGCGCCGGGGCCTTTTTATTTGATACATTGCTATTACTAAAATAGCTTACAGCGCTTGCTCCATAAGCGCTAAAGCCCTATTTTGCTTGAAATTTATTTCATCGAAATAGTGGTATTCAGCCCCTCGGAAGCGCTGCCATCCTCAAACCAGCGCGCCGTCACCGTCTTGGTCTGTGTCCAGAACTGCACGGCCTGCTTGCCGTTGGGGCCCAAATCGCCCATTTTGGAAGCACGCGACCCGGTGAAGCTGAAATAGGCCACCGGCACCGGGATCGGCACGTTGATGCCGACCTGGCCGACGTTGATGTCGTGCTGGTACTTGCGCGCCGCCCAGCCACTGGAAGTAAAGATGGAGGTGCCATTGCCGTTCGGGTTGGCATTGATCAGGGCAATGGCCTCTTCCAGCGTCTCGACGCACACCACATTCAGCACCGGACCAAAAATCTCCTGCTGGTAAATGTCCATTTCGACTTTGACGTCGGAAAAAATCGTCGGTCCCACGAAGTTGCCGCTCTCATAGCCTGGCACCGTGCACTGGCGGCCATCGAGCAGCAGGCGCGCACCCTGCTCCACGCCCGAGTCAATCAAACGCAGCACGCGCTGGCGCGCATGGGGGTTGACCAGCGGCCCCAGATCCGCCTGGCGGTCGCTTCCCGGGCCGACCTTGAGCGCTCCGGCGCGCTCGGTCACCTCGGGCAACCAATCGCGCGCAGCGCCCACCAGCACGGCCACCGAATTGGCCATGCAACGCTGGCCGGCAGCGCCAAAGGCCGAACCCAGCAGGTTGTTGATGGCCTGCTCCTTGTGCGCGTCCGGCATGACGACGCAGTGGTTTTTCGCGCCCATCATCGACTGCACACGCTTGCCGGCATCTGAAGCGCGGCGGTAGATGTGCTGGCCGACATGGGTCGAACCGATGAACGACAGCGCGGCAATGTCCGGATGGTCGCAAATCATGTCCGCCACCTGCGCGCCGCCATGCACCACGTTGAGCACGCCGGGCGGAATGCCCGCTTCGTGCGCCAGCTCCACCAGGCGCATGGTCGAGCTGGGGTCTTGCTCGGACGGTTTGAGCACAAAAGTATTGCCGCAGGCAATGGCCATCGGGAACATGAAGCACGGCAGCATGACCGGAAAGTTGAACGCCGTGATGCCAGCGCCCACGCCAATCGGCTGGAGCAGGTTGTACACATCCACACCCGTAGCGGCGTTTTCTGCGATCTCGCCCAGTTGCAAGGTGGTGATGGAGCAGGCGTGCTCAATCACTTCCAGGCCGCGTGCCACCTCGCCCTCGGCGTCGGGCAAGGTCTTGCCATGCTCCAGGGTGATGAGCTGCGCCAGCTCGGGCAAGTGCTCGCGCACCAGGTGCTGCAGCTTGAGCATGATGCGCATGCGCGCGCCCAGCGACGTGGAACGCCAGGTCTGGAACGCCTCGCGGGCACTGGCTACGGCCAGGTTGACCTCTTCAGGTGTGGCAAAGGGCACGCGCGCCACCACTTCTTGGGTAGCCGGGTTGGTGACATTACGCCACTCAGTGCTTTTCGACGGGTAGGCTTTGCCGCCGATGAAGTGGTGGATGGTGGCGGGGGTGGAGGCAGGGGTGTTCATGGCAATCTATCGTGAAAAACAGGCAGGGAGGCGCCACCCTTGCGCACGCATGCCGCACGCCAGGGAGTCGTGGTGGCACCACCAACACGGCGCCAGGGGAAGGCCGGGCCTTACTTCTTGACCAGCGGGCAGGTCGAATCGGCCAGGGGTTTAAAAGCGATTTGCGCAGGCACGGTGCTGACCGTGTTGTAGTAGTCCCACGCGCCCTTGGACTCGGAAGGCTTCTTCACCTGGAAGAGGTACATGTCATGCACCACGCGGCCATCAGGGCGAATACTGGCGTTGCGCATGATGGGGTCCTGGATCGGCAAGTCGCGCATCTTTTGCGCCACGGCCTTCCAGTCATCGGTCTTGGCCGCCGCCACCGACTTCAGGTAATGCAGCACGCTCGAATACACGCCCGCCTGCACCATGGTGGGCTTGTAGCCTTTGTGCAGTTTTTCAAAACGTGCGGCGAAGGCGCGGGTTTTGTCGTCCATATCCCAGTAAAAGCCCTCGGAGAACAGCAGGCCCTGCGCCTGGTTCAGACCCAAAGAGTGCACGTCCGTCAGGAACATCAGCAGCGCAGCAACCCGCTGGTCCTTGCCGTCCACGCCAAACTCCCGTGCCGCCTTGATGGCATTGACCGTGTCCTGCGCGCCGTTGGCCAGGCCAATGACCTGGGCCTTGGAGTTTTGCGCCTGCAGCATGAAGGACGAAAAATCGCTCGCATTAAGCGGATGGCGCACGCTGCCCAATACCGTACCGCCCTGGGCCTTGACCACGTCCGAGGCGTCTTTTTCCAGCGAGTGGCCAAAAGCGTAGTCGACGGTGAGGAAGTACCACGATTTGAAGCCCGCCTGCGTGAGCGCCGCTGCCGCACCCGAAGCCGACGAATAGGTATCAAACATCCAGTGGAAACCGTTGGTTGCGCAATCCTCATTGGTCAGCCGCGTGGTGGCGGGGCCGCTGTAGAGCGCAATGCCGCCTTTTTCCTTGATCAGCTTCTGGATTGCCAGGGCGCCTGCCGAATTGGTCAGGTCGGCCAGGGCATCGACCTTGTCGCGGTCCATCCACTCGCGCGCCCGGGTAGCGGCGATGTCGGCCTTGTTCTGGTGGTCGGCACTCACCACCTCGATCTTCATGTCCTTGCATTCAGCCTTGAGGCAGTCCTCGACCGCCATGCGCGCTGCCACTACCGAGCCTGCACCGCCCATGCCCGAATAAGGTCCGGCCATGTCAGTCAAAACACCAATCTTGACCACGCCATCCGAGATTTGCGCCTGTGCACCGGCGCAAAGGGCCAACACCCCCACCGCAACCGAATTTCTGATGAATGTCTGCATATTTGTCTCCTTGTTTTGTACGGCCTGAACCTGCAGTCTGTGGACTACGGATTCACTCTATCATTGTGTTTATGCATTCGGATATAGCACTTATGAATTCATAGAATGCAAATTTGCACCACCACAGCGACCCCATGACCGGACTCCATCCATGACACAAGCGGGCATCAACTGGGACAACCTGCGTCTCTTTCTGGCGGTGGTGCGCGCCCAATCGGCCCAGGAAGCCGCGCGGCGCCTGGACGTAGACCACTCCACCGTGACGCGCCGCCTGCACCGCCTGGAAAAAGAACTGGGCACCCAACTGTTCGAGCGCACTCCGGCCGGGCACGTCATGACCGCTGCCGGCCATCGGCTGCTGGAACATGTGGAACGCATCGAGAGCACGGTCGCCCTGCTGGACGAAGACATCGGCGACGACAGCCAGATGCTGACAGGCCATGTGCGCCTGGGTGCGACGGAAGGTTTTGGCAGTTTTTTTCTGGCGCCCCATCTGAGCCATTTTTGTGACCGCCACCCCGCCATCACGGTCGAGTTGCTGGTGGTGCCCCGGTTCATCAACCTGTCGCAGCGCGAGGCCGATCTGGCCATCAACATCGAGCGCCCGCGCAGCAGCACCCAGGTCACCAGCAAACTGTCGCAGTATCGGCTGCAGCTTTACGCCTGCAGGCGCTACCTGGCCCGTCATCCAGGCATCCATTGCGTCGCCGATCTGGCCGAGCATCGCCTGTTTGGCTATGTCGACGAACTCTCGTTCAGCCCCGAGTTGCGCTACCTCGAAACCATCGCACCGCACGCCCACACCCCGCTGCGCAGCACCAGCATCGTGGCCCAATACAACGCCGTGCGCGAAGGCCAGGGCCTGGCGGTGCTGCCATGCTTTCTGGCCGCACAATGCCCCGACCTGGTGCCCGTTCTGCCGGCAGACATCGACATCATTCGCACCTTCTGGATCGCAGCGCCCAGCGAGCGGCGCGAACTGGCCCGCGTGCGCGCACTGTGGGACTATTTGCGCGAGGCCACCCAGCGCAACCAGGCTTTTCTCATGGGAGAAACCCACACCATGCAGCGCATGGACTGAGACAATGAGGGCACCGCACCAGAGACCCCTCCTCCATCCCTGCAACGCCGCCACACGCCCATGAAAACATCCCTCTCACGCTTTCGCCCTTCCATTCGCCGCCCTGCACGGCACCTTTGGCTGGGGCTTGCCATGGCCTGCTGCAGCGTCGCCGCGCTGGCTTCGTCCGGCGAGAAAATCGGCACGGTGGACACCGCCTTCCAGTGGCTCGGCCGCGACCACGACATCATCGTGGAAGCCTATGACGACCCCGGCGTACAGGGCGTGACCTGCTATGTCTCGCGGGCACGCATCGGCGGCATCAAAGGCACGCTGGGCCTGGCCGAAGACCGCGCTGAAGCCTCCATTGCCTGCCGTCAGGTGGGCCCGCTCAGTTTTCCGGGGCCACTCAAAAAGCAGGAAGAAGTGTTCAGCGAACGCATGTCCATCCTGTTCAAGCGCCTGCGCATCGTGCGCATGGTGGATCCGGCACGCAATGTGCTGGTCTATCTGACGTATTCGGAAAAGCTCATCGACGGCTCGCCCCAGAACAGCGTGACGGCGGTGCCGGTGGACCGGGCCTTGGCCATCCCGCTGAAATAATAGTAAAAATGGCTATAACGCTTACATATAAAGCGTTAGAAGCTATGTTTTAAATAGCAATCCGTCATTCTGCCGCAACAATCTGCCGCAGCGCCTGCTCGAACACTTCGACCGGCTGGCCACCCTGAAGGAGGTGGCGGTCGTTGATGACGATGGCGGGCACCGAGTGAATGCCTTGCTGCTGATAGAACTGCTCCCGCTCACGGACTTCATCAGAAAAGCGGCCGGACGCCAGCAGTGAGCGCGCTTCGTCCTCGTTCAGTCCCACCCCACCCGCAACACGCACCAGCAGGTCGTGGTTGCTCGGGTCTTGCCCATCGGTGAAATAGGCCTTGAACAAGGCCTGCTTGAGCGCAAGCTGACACCCCTGCAGCTCTGCCCAGTGCAGCAGGCGGTGTGCATCAAAGGTGTTGTAGATGCGGCCACGGGCGCCGGGGGTAAAGGTAAAACCCAGTTCCGCGCCGCGCGCAGCAATGGCCGCGCGGGTAGCTTCTCGCTGCTCGGCCGAGGCGCCGTATTTTTCCTGCAGATGCTCGCCAATGTCCTGCCCTTGCGGCCCCATCTGCGGGTTGAGTTCAAACGGCTGGAAATGCAGGTCCAGCGTTACTTCGTCCTTCAGCCGATCTGCCGCCTGCTGCAAGGCCCGCAGGCCAATGACGCACCAGGGGCACGATACATCGGACACAAAGTCAATCTTCAAGGTCTTGGTCATGGCAGCCCACGGCAATGGTTTTGGGCCTGCCATGGTAGGGCGAACGCAATGCCCTTGCCCTCCAAACGCCTTGTACCGATACCAGGATGCCAGCTGCCACGCGCCCCTCGATTTCAAGATTTTGATTGTGTCGAATACTGGAACAGTTAGTTTGTGACTTGATAGTTTTTCTTTGGCCTAGATGGGATTAAAGTTCACCCATCGATGAGACGCAGCCCACCAGAGCCCCTCACCGACCCGGATCAGCACCGCCTCAAGGTTGCGGACCCGGCTCCCTGAAATAACTTTGACCCAAGGACTTCACCATGACCGCATCCCGCATCCTCTCCATCGCCGCTGTTACTGCTTTTGCCTCGTTCGGCGCCCAAGCGAATAACCTCTACGGCACCCAGTTCGAAGCCGGCTTCCAATCGACCCGCGCCCGCTCTGCGGTGCAGGCCGAGGCCGTGCAGGCGGTGTCGCAGTTCAAGAACTTCGAAGTGGCCGATCGCCAGGGAGATACCCCATCGGCCGTGACCCGCGCCGCCATCCGCGCTGAAGCCGTGACCGCCGCCCGCGCTGGCCAGATCGCCACCGGCAACCGCAGCTGATTGATTCCCTCTCCTGCAAAGCCCTTGCAGGAGCACTCACAACCAAACCTGTTTCTCCCAAGGACACCATCATGAACACCGCTCGCATTCTCTCTATCGCCGCCGTAGCCGCTTTCGCCTCGATCGGCGCACAAGCTGTTGAACTCAATGGCAACCTGTACGGCACCAATTTCGAAGCCAACTTCCAGTCCACCCGCAGCAGCGCCGATGTGCGCGCCGAAGGTGTCAAGGCTTTGCCCAGCTTCAAGAACTTCGCCGTGGCCACCCCGGCAGCCTCTTCGGCGCTGGACCGCGCTACGGTGCGCGCCGAAGCCGTGACGGCCGCCCGCGCGGGCCACATCGCCATCGGCAATCGCAGCTGATCACGCTGCACCCGGCAGCACCCCGCCCGCAGGACGCAAGCCCTGCGGGTTTTTTTGTGGGCGCGCACTCTGGCATGCCCTGCGGCTGCATGCCAGAATCGGCCATGCCCACGCACCAGGATCCTGCCGACGCCTTGCGGCCGTCCGCCGAACCGGCCGACAGCGCCATGACGACCTTGTACCGGGCGGCACTCGGCCCGATCGGGACGGAACGCTATCTGCCCCGTTTCGCCCATTTCGATCGCCTGGGCCGCACGCGCCCTGGCTGGAATACCGGCGCCAGCTTGTGTACCTTGAGCTGGATGGCGCTGCGCCACTTATGGGGGCCTGCCCTGATGTATGTGGCGGCCGCTGAAGGGCTGGCCCTGCTGGTCTTTGGCGTGGGCCGTGCCCAGCTGCAATGGCCCGATGCCGTGCACTGGGGGTTGATGACGGTCTTTGGCCTGCTGGCTTTTGTCCTGCCCGGCCTCTATGGTGACGCCATCTTGCACACCGAAATCCGCAAGCGCATTGCCCGCGCCCTGGCGGCCACCCGCACCATTCCCGAGGCCTGTGCCCAGCTGGAACGCCAGGCGGGGAGCTTCAAGCGCCTGTCCGGCCTGGCTGCGCTCAACCTGTTGTTACTGGCCGCCGCCCTGGCCGCTTACTGGGTTTTGCCCCCGGGCGACACGCCAGACACATTGGCGTCCAACGAAGCGATGACTCCGCTCGTCGTGACGACTCCCGCTTCGCAGGCAGCGCCGGTGGCCTTGCCCGCTTCAGCCCCACTGGTGGCCGACGACAACAATACACCGGAGCCCACACCCCCGGCACCCAGCAGCAGCGAAGCTCCTGCTCCTGCTCCTGCTCCTGCTCCTGCTCCTGCTCCTGCTCCTGCTCCTGCTCCTGCTCCTGCTCCTGCTCCTGCTCCTGCTCCTGCTCCCGTAGCCGTGGTGCCCACGCCTACACCCGCCAGCGCCGCTGAGGCTATCCAACCACCACCTGCGACTCCCGCCACCTCCCCGTCGGCAGCCCCACTCCTGCCCAAATCGGGGGCGGTTAGCAGCACAAAGCAGCGCCCGCCCGCCCGCAAGAACAACCCTGCGGCCGCCGTGGCGCCACAGGCATCCACACCTGCCAGCGCGCCCTTTCCCGTCGTTGGCAGCACGCCGGGTTACTACATCAACGTAGGGCTTTTTGCCGAAGAAGCCAATGCCCGCAAAACCCAGGCACGTCTGCTCAACGAGGGCTTGCCGGCGTTTCGTCAGCTTCTGGAAACCGCCAAAGGCTCGCGCATCCGGGTGCGCGTTGGCCCTTACGCCTCCGCCAAGGAAGCCGGTGCGGCGGCCACCCGCATACGGGGCCTGCAACTCGAAGCCGTCGTGTTCAAGCAGTAAGAGGCGTTTCTTGGCGGGCTTGAAATGCCCCTGCTCCGTATTCCTACGGTATAGGCAGAAACGGCGTTGCTGTTTATGGTCGAGGGCATGGCAAACGCACAGGCCGTTTGCCGAACACTGAAAGCCCCATGAACCTTATCCACCTGCTGCTGCGGCATGCCCGCCTGTCACCCGACCGCCCCGCCCTCTTCCTTGGCAACGCGCCATGGGCGACCTACGGCGCGTGGGCAGCGCGCAGCGCCGCACTGGCGCAGCATCTGCGCGCTGCCGGTTTACAGCCAGGGGACCGTGTGCTGCTCTTCATGCGCAACCATCCCCGCTACCTGGAGGTGCTGTGCGCTGCCTGGTGGGCCGGCCTGGTGGTGGTGCCCGTCAACGCCAAACTGCACCCCAGAGAGGTGGAATGGATCGTCGAGGACGCCCAGGCCCGCTGGGGATTCACCACCAGTGATGTCGCTCCTGGCGTACTCGCAGGATTGGAACAACAGATCGATATCGAGTCCGAAAGGGCCAACGCCCTGCTGACGCCCCTGCAAGACCTGGAGGCCGCGCCCACCACCGAACGCGCACCCGACGACGTGGCCTGGCTGTTCTACACCAGCGGCACCACAGGCCGCCCCAAGGGCGTGATGCTGACGCACCGCAACCTCATGACCATGGGGTTAACCTATTTCGTGGATGTGGACCCCGTAGCCGCCCAGGACACCATCGTCTATGCCGCGCCCATGTCGCATGGTGCCGGGCTGTACGCCATTCCCCACCTGATGGCCGGGGCGCGCCATGTGGTGCCAGCGTCGGGCGGCGTAGACCCTGCGGAGCTGTTTGCACTGGGCTGGCAAATGGGGGCTCTGTCCACCTTCGCCGCACCCACCATCGTCAAGCGCCTGGTAGACCATGCCGAAGAAGCCGGTATCCCCGTGGTCAATTGCGCGCGCGCCTTCAAAACCATTGTGTATGGCGGCGCACCCATGTATGTGGCCGATATCGAGCGTGCCCTGCAGGTCATGGGGCCGCGCTTTGTGCAGATCTATGGCCAGGGCGAAACACCCATGGTGGCCACGGCCCTTGCGCGCGCGCAGCTGGCCGACACAGGACACCCGCGCTATCAGGAGCGCATTGCCTCGGTCGGCGTGGCCCAGACGCCTGTCCGGGTGCGGGTAGCCAACGCGCAGGGCGAGGTACTGCCTGTGGGCGAAGTGGGTGAAGTCCTGGTACAGGGCGACAGTGTGATGGCCGGCTACTGGCGCAACCCCGAAGCGACGGCCGCAGCCTTGCGCGGCGGATGGCTATGGACGGGCGATGTGGGCAGCCTGGACAAAGACGGCTTCCTCACCTTGAAGGACCGCAGCAAGGACCTGATCATCAGTGGCGGCTCCAACATCTATCCGCGCGAAGTGGAGGAAGTGCTGCTGACCGCCCCCGGCGTGGCCGAGGTGGCTGTGGTGGGCGCCCCCGACGCGGAGTGGGGCGAAATTGTGGTGGCTTTCGTCGTGGCGCAGGACGGGGCAAAAGTGGTGCACGCCGAACTCGATCAACATTGCCTGGAAAGGATAGCCCGCTTCAAGCGACCCAAGCGCTACATCACGGTGAGCGCCCTGCCCCGCAACAACTATGGGAAGGTACTCAAAACAGTCCTGCGCGAACAGATTTGAGAACCCTGGCGGCCAACTTCACTCAGAGCGCAGCCGCTGCAGCAACCCCGCGGTAGATGCATCCAGCCCTTCCACATTCCCGGTGGCCAGGCGCTGCTCCAGGTCCCGGGCCAGCACCTTGCCCAGCTCCACGCCCCACTGGTCAAAGCTGTTGATGCCCCAAAGGCTGCCGCTCACGAACACACGATGCTCCTGCAATGCGATCAACGCGCCCAACGATGCCGGTGTGAGCGCCTCCAGCAGCAAGAAACTGCTGGGCCGGTTGCCGGGAAAATGCCGATGCCCGCACTCGCTGGCACGCCCCTCCATCAAGGCTTGGGGCTGCGCCAGGGCGTTGGCGAGCAGCATGCTGTGGTGCCCCGCCAATGAATGCGCGCAGCGGCGCACGGCCACAATCTCCAGCGGCAGGACATCACTGCCCTGGTGCAGCATCTGGAAAAACGCATGCTGGCCATTGCTGCCTGGTTCGCCCCAGAGCACGGGCGATGTCGCCATGGGCAGCAGGCGCCCTTGCCGATCCACCTGCTTGCCATTGCTTTCCATCTCCAGTTGCTGCAGATAGGCGGGCAGCCGCCGCAAGTAGGCATGGTAGGGCGCGATGCAACGGCTGTCGAAGCCGTGGAAGTTGCGGTACCAGACGTCGAGCAAACCCAGGCGCACGGGCAGGTTGCGGGCCAATGGCGCGGTGCGAAAGTGCTCGTCCATGGCATGTGCACCTGCCAACAGCTCGCGAAAACCCTCGGCCCCCACGGCAATCGCCACAGGTAAACCGATGGCAGACCACAGCGAGTAGCGCCCGCCCACCCAATCCCAGAACCCGAATGTGGTGGTGATGCCCAGCTCGCGCGCGGCATCCACATTGGTAGTGAGTGCGGCAAAGTGCCGCGCCACATCGCGCCCGCCCTGCGCATGGAACCAGGCCAGCGCCGACCGGGCGTTGGTCATGGTTTCCACGGTGGTGAATGTTTTGGAGGCTACCAGGAACAGCGTGCGACTGGGCTGCAAGGACTGGAGCGCGGCATGCAGTTCATGCCCATCGATGTTGGAGACAAAGTGCAAGCGCTTGCCTTGCGCACGATAAGCCTCCAGCGCCTGCACCGCCATGTGCGGGCCCAGATCCGAGCCGCCGATGCCGATATTCACCACATCGGTGATGCCCTCGTCGGCGCGCACCGCCTCGGCATAGGCCAGCATGGCATCGAGCGTGGCGTGCACCTGCACCAGACCGCCTGCCACTTCCGGCCGATCACCCGGCAAGGCCAGCCCCCGGGGGCGGCGCAATAAAGTGTGCAGCACCGCCCGCTGCTCCGTGCTGTTGATCGGATCGCCACGCAGCATGGCATCGCGGCGCGCCTCCAGCCCACAGTGCGCGGCCATGTCTAGCAGCAAAGACTCGGTCTGCCGATCCCAGAGGTTTTTTGACAAGTCCGCAAAAACATGGGGCGCCGTCTGGCTGAAATGCGCAAAGCGCTGGGCATCCGCGGCAAAGGCCTGGCGCATGTCCAGCATGCGGCCCTCGTTTTCATACAAGGCGCGCAGGCGAAGCCATTGTGGGGATTCGTCGCAACGGATAGGCTGGTTCATGGGGTGCAAAGTCTAAACCCAGACGGCGCCATCCGATTTCGCAATCGCGCGACCCAACATCCTTTTACAACGCGCCCCAAGGGTGGCAAAAGAACGATCAGCGCTTGCGCACCACCACACTGCCGACCGAATAGCCGGCGCCAAAGGAGCAAATCACCCCCAGGTCGCCCGCAGCCAAGTCGGCCCGGTGGCGGTGGAAGGCGATGATGGAACCCGCTGAGGCGGTGTTGGCGAACTCGTCCAGGATCAGCGGCGCGACATCGGCGTCGGGCTGCGTTCCCAGCATCTTGCGCACGATCAGGTCATTCATGCTCTGGTTGGCCTGGTGCAGCCAGAAGCGGCGCACTGCCGCTGGCGATTGCTGCAGTGCGGCCAGGTGCGACTCGATATGCGCCGCCGCCATGGGTACGACTTCCTTGAACACCTTGCGGCCTTCCTGGCGGAAGGTTTTGTCGCGGGCGTTGGGGTCGCTGTCTTCGCTGCGGTTCAAAAACCCGAAATTGTTGCGGATATTGTTGGAGAACTGGGTGACAAGGCGCGTGCCCAGCACTTCCCACTGGTCAGCCGATGGGGCGTCGTCAGCCCGCTCGACGATGACGGCGGTGCAGACGTCGCCAAAAATGAAATGGCAGTCGCGGTCGCGCCAGGCATGGTGGCCCGAGGTGATTTCAGGACTCACTACCAGCACGCAGCGCGCGCTGCCGGTGCGCACGGCATTGACCGCCTGCTCGATGGCAAAGGTGGCCGAAGAACAGGCCACGTTCATGTCGAACCCATAGCCGCCAGCCCCCAGGGCCTGCTGGATCTCCACAGCCATGGCCGGGTAGGCGCGCTGCATGTTGGATGCGGCGCACAGCACAGCATCGATCTGATCCCCCGTACGGCCCGCCGCCGCCAGCGCCTTTTGCGCGGCATCCACGCCGATCTCGGCCATCAGCGAGAGCTGGTCGTCAGGGCGCTCAGACAAACGCGGGCACATGCGTGCCGGGTCCATCAAACCGCTTTTCTCGATCACGTAGCGCTGCTGGATGCCCGAGGCCTTTTCGATGAACTCGACGCTCGAATACGGCAGGGCCGGGCGCGCCCCCGCAGCGATTTCGCCGGCATGGAGCGTGTTTTGCTCGTCCACGTAGCGGTTGAAAACATCCACCAGTTCGGCATTGCTGATGGTGTACGGGGGCTGGTAAAGACCTGTGCCGCTAATAACAACTGAATGCATAGAAATCAAATCCTGCGCCCTGAACTGCCAAGGCGGTTTCGGAGTGTAACGAGGAGGCCGTCAAGCGGCCCGGATCAAATGCTCCAGCTTGACCGCATCAGCCGCGAAGGCACGGATGCCTTCCGCGAGTTTCTCGGTCGCCATGGCGTCCTCGTTGAGGGCGTACCGAAAGCCTGCTTCATCGTATTGCACGGCTGGCAAATCCATGGTGCGCGCGGCCTGGGCGTCCAGCGCACGCTGCAGGGGTGCCTCTGTGGCGGCCAGCTGCGCCAGCAGATCGGGGGCAATGGTGAGCAGGTCGCACCCGGCCAGCGCGGTGATCTGGCCCACATTGCGAAAGCTCGCGCCCATCACCTCGGTGGCGATGCCGAAATGCTTGTAGTGGTTGAAAATCTTGTGCACCGACTGCACGCCGGGGTCGTTGGCACCGGCCCTGTCGGCTTCCACCCACTGCGCACCGGCCTGTTTCTTGTGCCAGTCGTAAATGCGCCCGACAAACGGCGAGATCAGCTGCACCCGCGCCTGCCCGCAGGCCACGGCCTGGGCAAACGAGAACAACAATGTGAGGTTGGTGTGGATGCCTTTGCTCTCGAGCTTGCGTGCCGCCTCTATGCCCTCCCAGGTGGCGGCGATCTTGATGAGTACGCGGTCGATATGGATGCCTTCGGCCTGGTACAGCTCGATGATGCGCTCGGCCCGCGTGATGGTGGCGCTGGTGTCAAAGCTCAGGCGGGCATCCACCTCGGTGGACACGCGGCCCGGAATGGTGGCCAGGATTTCGCAGCCAAAGCGCACCAGCAGGCGGTCAATCACCTCATCCATCGTGCGGTCCTTCCAGCGGGCCACTGTATCCTTGAGCAGCGGTGCGTATTCTGGCTTTTGCACCGCCTTGAGGATCAGGGACGGGTTGGTGGTGGCGTCCTGGGGCTGGAACTGGGCCAGCTGCTTGAAGTCGCCGGTATCGGCCACCACGGTCGTGAACTGTTTGAGTGCGTCGAGCTGGTTCATGCAAATCCTCATGGGTCAGTCTGGCGGGCCCACAGACGGCGCGCCCAACCCCGAGTGTATGCGTCCGCCAGGGGCTGAAACTGCGTTACATTCTGCCCCACCGCACCCAACCCCGCCGCACACACCATGCTCGATCGCATCACGGCCTCCCTGCCCTCCCTCGCCCCGGCAGAGCAGCGCGTGGGGCGCCTCGTGTTGCAGGATGCGCGCGCCTTTGCCCGCCTGCCCGTGCGCGAACTGGCTGAGCGCGCCCATGTGAGCAAACCGACGGTGGTGCGCTTTTGCCGCAGCATGGGTTACGACGGTCTGGCCGACTTCAAGCTCAAACTCGCGGGCAGCGTGAGCGAGGGCGTGCCCTTCATCCACCGCAGCGTAGACGCCGATGACAAGACCAGCGATGTGCTGGTGAAGGTGGTGGACAACGCCGTGGCCGCCTTCCTGCAGTACCGCAATGCCGCCAGCACGGTGGCCATTGAACGGGCCGCCGACGCAATTACCGCCACCTGGAAGATGGGGCGGCGCATCGAGTTCTATGGGGCGGGCAATTCGGGCATCGTGGCGCAGGATGCGCAGCATAAATTCTTCCGCCTGGGGGTCACGTCCATTGCCACCAGCGACGGCCACATGCAGGTGATGAGCGCCACGCTGCTGGGGCCGGGCGACTGCCTGGTGATCATCTCCAACTCGGGCCGCACGCGCGATCTGATGGACGCTGCCGACATTGCGCGCAAGAACGGGGCCACAACAATAGCCATCACGGCCAGCGGCTCGCCCCTGGCCAGCACCTGCCCCATCCACCTCGCCGCCGACCACCCCGAGGGCTACGACCGCTACAGCCCCATGGTCTCGCGCCTGCTGCACCTGCTCATCATCGACGTGCTGGCGACCTGCGTGGCGCTGCGCATTGGCAGCCCGCTGCAGCCCATCCTGCAGCAGATGAAGGACAACCTGCGCGCCAAGCGCTACACTTGATTTGCTACAAAAAATAGAGCTATCAGCGTTTATTGAATAAAGATTTCAGAGCAAAAACACTCTGAAACATCCAATCAACAAGCGCTAGCAGCTCACTTTTTTGACATCAACGCCCGTAGGTCGATGTGAACGTGGCCTTGCCCAGACTGTTGGCATTGACCATGAAACCGGCCAGCGCTGCCGAGGCATCGTCGGGAATCTCCAGCCGGCCCACGCCCAGGGCATGCACGGTGAAGATGTAGCGGTGGGGCTTGTCGCCCGGGGGCGGGCACATGCCGCCCCAGGCAAAGGCGCCGTAGTCGTTGCGCACCTGGCGCGCCCCTGCGGGCAGCCCGGCGCCGCCCTTGGCACCGGCGTTGGGCGCAAGCGCCACCGTGTCCGCCGGAAGGTCCACCACAAACCAATGCCACCAGCCCGACCCGCTGGGCGCGTCGGGGTCATACACCGTCAGCGCAAAGCTCTTGGTGCCTTCGGGCGCGCCGCTCCAGTGCAGGGCGGGCGACTCGTTGCGGCCCGAGCAACCAAATCCATCAAACTCAAAGTGCTGCGGTACCGTGCCTCCGCTGGCAATGTCGGGGCTGGTCAGGGTGAATGCAGTCATGGGCCATCTCCTGGGTTGTAAAAAATCAACAAGAAAAACACCTCTAGCGCTTTACTGGCAAGCGCTAGCAGCTATTTTTTTCATAGTCATTCATTCAAATCCTGCCTTCTTCCACCGCATGGCAGGCAATGCGGATGCCGCCCAGGTTCAAGAGCTGCGGGCGTTCGCTGCGGCAGCGGTCGTTGGCATGGGGGCAGCGCGGGTTGAAGGCACAGCCCGGCGGCGGGCTGAGCGGATTGGGCACCTCGCCCTGCACAGGGGTGCGCGCCTTGCCCGTGTCGTGCATCTTGGGGATGGCATCGAGCAGCATGCGCGTGTAGGGGTGGCGCGGGGTGTCGAACAGGGTGTGCTTGTCGGCCAGCTCCACCAGGCGGCCCAGGTACATCACGCCCACCTGGTCGCTCACGTGGCGCACCACGGCGAGGTTGTGGCTGATGAACAGGTAGGTGAGCTGCCGCTCGCGCTGCAGGTCTTTCATGATATTGAGCACCTGGGCCTGCACCGACACGTCGAGCGCGCTGGTCGGCTCGTCGCACACCAGAAACTCGGGCTCGGTGGCCAGGGCGCGCGCGATGGAAATGCGCTGGCGCTGCCCGCCCGAAAACTGGTGCGGGTACTTCACCATGTCGAGCGGCGACAGGCCCACGGACTGGAGCAACTCGCCCACGCGTGCTTTCAGCTCGGCCTTGTCGGTGATCAGGCCATGCTCCTTGAGCGGCTCGCCCACGATGTCTTCCACCAGCCAGCGCGGATTCAGGCTGGCGTACGGGTCCTGGAAGATCATCTGGATGCGCCGGCGCATGGCCTTGGCATTGGCGCCCTTGAAGGCGGCATGCGCGTCCTGGCCATCAAAAGTGAGGCCGCCGCGCGTGGGCTCGTACAAGCCCACGAGCAGGCGCGCCACCGTGCTTTTGCCGCAGCCCGACTCGCCCACCAGGGCCAGGGTTTTGCCTTTTTCGATCTCGAAGTCCACACCATCGACCGCGTGCAGCAGCGTGCGCGGCTTGCGCTCGATCACGCGGTTGAGCCAGGGTGCCGATACGTCGAAGGTCATGGCCAGATCGTGCGCCTGCACGAGGGCCTTGCCGCGCACAGGTGCTGCGGCGCTCATACGGCCACCTCGGTCGGTGCGTGGGCATGCAGCCAGCAGGCCGAGCGGGTACTACCGGCCTCCATCAGGTCGGGGCGCTCACGCAGGCAGCGGTCAAACGCGCTGGCGCAACGCGGGTGGTAGGCGCACCCGGCAGGAATGGCATTGAGGCGCGGCATGGCTCCGTCGATCTGGTTCAGGCGCTCGCGGTCTTGCTCCATATCGGGAATGGAAGCCATGAGACCGCTGGTGTAGGGGTGCGAGGGCTGGTTGATAACGTCATGCACCGGTCCAATCTCGGCGATGCGCCCGGCATACAGCACGGCCACGCGGTCGCAGGTTTCGGCAATCACGCCCATGTCGTGCGTGATCAGCATCACCGCGGCGCCCCGCGATTTGCAGATGTTCTTGAGCAGCTGGATGATCTGCGCCTGGATGGAGACATCCAGCGCCGTCGTCGGCTCGTCGGCCACGATCAGCTTGGGCTCGGCCGCCAGCGCCAGGGCAATCACCACGCGCTGGCGCATGCCACCCGAGAACTGGTGCGGAAAATGGTCTACCCGCTGCTCGGCGGCCGGAATACCCGTGTCCTGCAGCAGCTGGATGGCCCGCTGGCGCGCCTCGGCCGGGCTGACCGGCAGGTGCGCCAGAATGGTTTCGGTCAGCTGGCGGCCCACGGTATAGAGCGGGTTCAGCGAGGTCAGCGGGTCCTGAAAAATGGCGCCAATCTGCCGCCCCCGGATGTGGCGCATCTCCTCATGCCCCAGATGATCGATGCGCTGGCCCTCCAGCAAAATCTGGCCCGAGGCCACGCGGCCCGGAGGCTCGAGCAGGCCGATGATGGCCGCACCCGTGAGCGATTTGCCCGCGCCGGACTCACCCACCACGCCCAGGATTTCGCCGGGTGCGATGGAAAAAGAAATATCGTCCAGGGCGCGCAGGGTACCGCGACGGCCCGGAAACTCGACCACGAGGTTTTTGACTTCCAAGAGAGACATATCAGTGATTCACAGTTCTGTGCGCTGCACACAGTCAATTGAATAGGCATGACCCAGGCCAGCGACCGCCGCGCAAGGGCCGCCCCGCCGCGCTGGCGGTGTCCCCCTTCCCGGCGAAGCCGAGAGAAGGGGGATGCGGCGCAAGCCGCTCAGAGGGTTGTTCTCCATTTCTTCAGCGCAACCGGGGGTTGAGCGCATCGCGCAGCCAGTCGCCCAGCAGGTTCACCGACAGGGCAATCAGCACCAGCATGGCGCTGGGGAAGACGGTGATCCACCACTCGCCCGAGAACAGGTAGTCGTTGCCAATGCGGATCAGCGTGCCCAGCGAGGGCGATGTGGGCGGCGCGCCCACCCCCAGAAAGGACAGCGTGGCCTCGGTGATGATGGCCGTAGCGACCTGGATGGTGGCCAACACCATCACCGGGCCCATCACATTGGGCAGCACATGCTTGCGCATGATGCGCAGGGAGGAAACCCCGGTCACACGCGCGGCCTGCACGTATTCCTTGTTGCGCTCCACCAGCGTGGAGCCGCGCACGGTGCGTGCGTACTGCACCCAACCGGTGAGCGAAATGGACAGGATGAGCACGCCAAAGGCCAGCGATTCGTGCGCATGCGGGAACAGCGCCCGGCCTACGCCGGCAATCAGCAGGGCTACCAGGATGGCGGGGAAGGACAGCATCACATCGCACAAGCGCATGAGCACGGCGTCGATCCAGCCGCCGCGAAACCCTGCCAGCAACCCGAGCGCCACACCCACCACCACAGACAGAACCACCGAAGCGATACCCACGATCAGCGAGATGCGTGCGCCGTAGATCAGCGCCGAGAGAATGTCGCGCCCCTGGTCATCCGTGCCCAGGAGGTACTTGGATGTGCCCTCGGCACTCCAGGCTGGCGGCAGCCGGGCATCGCTCAGTTCCAACGTGGCCAGGTCAAAGGGGTTGTGTGGGGCCACCCAGCCGGCAAAGACCGAGCAGAACAGGCAGACCAGCGCGATCGCTGCAGCCAGCATGGCCACGGGCGATGTGCGGAAGCTGTAGCCCACATCGCTGTCCAACCAGCGTGCAAGAGTTGTTTTCATTGTGTGAATACCAGGAGTCATACGGCAACGCACAGCGCTTATGGCGACCATGCGTTGCAACTGCGGGTCAATCGCTACGATCGCGTGCGAACTACTTGCTGATGCTCATCCACTTGAAGGGCATGAAATTGTCGGCCAGTTGCACCAGCTTGACTTTCTTGCTGACACCCCAGGCCAGCGCCTGCTGGTGCAGCGGCAGGTGGCCGATGTCGGCCGAATGCAGATCAAAGGCTTCCTTGATCATGGCATTGCGCTTGGTCACATCGGTCTCGGACTGGATCTTCTTCGTCAGCTCGTCCACCTTGGGGTTGCAGTACGCGCCCAGGTTGAACTGCCCAGCACCCTTGTCATCCACGCAGGCCATCAGCGCATTGAGGGCGTTGTGCGCGTCGTAGGTCGTCGGCGTCCAGCCCAGCATGTAAAAGCTGGTGTCGCGGCGCAGCACCTTGGGGAAATAGGTGCCCTTGGTTTCGGCCTGCAGATTGATCTTGACGTTGATGCGTGACAGGTTCGCGGCCACCGTCTGGCAAATGCGGTCGTCATTCACGTAGCGGTCGTTCGGGCAATTCATCGACACTTCAAAGCCATTGGGGTAGCCCGCCTCGGCCATGAGTTTTTTGGCGGCTTCCACGTCATAAGGCAGACGTTTGGCGTCGGGCTGGAATCCATTGATACCTGGGCCCACCATCAGCGCCGACGGGTTGGAAGCACCGCGCATCACCGTCTTCTTGATACCTTCGATGTCGATGGCCTGGTAGAAGGCTTGGCGCACGCGCTTGTCCTTGAACGGGTTCTTGCCCTTGACGCTGGAGTACAGCAGCTCGTCACGCTTTTGGTCCATGCCCAGGAAGATGGTACGCAGTTCGGGGCCGGTGATGGCCCGCGTGCCGGGGTTGTTGTTGACACGTTCAATGTCCTGCACCGGGATGGGTTCCATGACATCAATTTCACCCGACAGCAAGGCCGCCACGCGCGTGGGAGCGCTGCCGATGGGGGTAAAGACCACTTCAGCCACGTTGCCCTCAATGGGGCCCCAATAAGCGCCATTGCGAACGAACACGGTGCGCACATTGGGCTGGCGTTCGCGCAGGCGGAACGGACCGGTGCCATTGGCGCGGAAAGACGCCGCGTTTTCGATGCCCTTGCGGCGATCGACCGGGCCGGTGGCGTTATTGGCCTCGCACCACTTCTTGCTCATCATGAACACCTGCGAGATCACGTCGGGCAGGATGGGAAACGGGGTCTTGGTTTCGATCTCGACCGTGTGGTCGTTGATCTTGCGCACTTCCTTGAAGTCGTTGGTGTAGCTCTTCATGTCAGAGCCCTCCATCTGCGTGCGTGCAAAGCTGAACAACACGTCATCCGCAGTGAACGGCGTGCCATCATGGAATTGCACACCCTTGCGCAATTCGAAGCGCCACACCGTGGGCGAAGTCTGCTTCCAGGCAGTGGCAAGCGCTGGCGCCAGGCTCAGATCCTTGTTGCGGCCGACCAGCGGCTCATAGACATTGCTCGTCGTGCTCAGTTGCAGCGATTCATTGAGCGAGTGCGGGTCCATGGAGAGGGCATCGCCCTGATTGGCAATCCGGATGGTTTGCGCGTGGCCCACCAAGCTGGCCACCGACAGGGCAGCGAACAGGGCTGTGGCAACCAGTTGTCTCGTCTTTTTCATGTAGTTCTCCTGGGTAAAAAAAGAAAATTCACCATCATTGCGCCGCAGGCAAGGGCATGGCGCGCTCGATCAGGCTGGCGTGCAGGGCAGCACCCAGCGACAGAATATCGTCGTTGAAGTCATAGCGGCTGTTGTGCAATACGGCGCCACTCGCGCCCATACCCTGGCCGATGCGCAAGTAGGCACCGGGCTTGGTCTGCAGCATGAACGAAAAGTCTTCGGCGCCCATGCTGGGCTCCAGGTCACGCACCACGTTCTCCGCGCCCAGCAGGGCTTCGGCCACGTCGCCCGCGAAACGCGCCTCGGCTTCGGTGTTGATCGTGGCAGGGTAAATGCGCTGGTAGTCCAGCGCCACCGTGGCACCAAAGGCCATCCCCACCGCGCTGCACAGTTCGTGCAGGCGGCGCTCGACCAAGGCCTGCACCTCGTGGTCGAAGGTGCGCACGGTACCCACCAGCGTGGCCGAACCCGGCAGCACGCTGAAGGCCCCCAGATCGCCCGCCTGCACGGCGCACAGGCTGACGACCGCACTGTCGATGGCGCGCACATTGCGCGACACAATGCTCTGCACCGCCGTAATCAGGTGCGCCGCCACCAGCACCACATCCACCGTTTGATAGGGATGCGCGCCATGTCCGCCCCGCCCTGTGATCTGGATGGTGATGCGGTCGGCCGCCGCCATCATGGCGCCGTCGCTCAGGCCCACCGTGCCCGGTTTCATCGCGGGCCAGTTGTGCATGGCGTAGATGGACTGCACGGGAAAGCGGTCGAACAGGCCGTCTTCCATCATCACGCGCGCACCAGCCATGCCTTCTTCGCCCGGCTGGAAAACCAGCACCGCTGTGCCATCGAAGTCACGGGTCGCCGCCAGGTAGCGCGCAGCGCCCACCAGCATGGCGGTATGGCCGTCATGCCCGCAACCATGCATCAACCCTTGCTTGCACGATTTCCAGGAAAAATCGTTGTGCTCGGTCATGGGTAGCGCGTCCATGTCGGCACGCAGGCCCACCATGGCGCCACTGGCAGTACTGCGCCCACGTACCACGGCGACGATGCCGGTGCGGCCAATACCGTCATGGATTTCATCCACGCCGCAAACCTTGAGTGCCTCTTTCACCCGGGAGCCGGTGTACACCTCTTCGAAACCCAGTTCCGGGTGGGTGTGCAGATCGCGGCGCAGGGCGGTCAGTTCGGGGTGGTATTGGGCGATATGGGCAAAGGCTCGCCCACCAGCCTTCAAACGCGGACCCAGCATGTCAGTGCCCCCCCGCCTTGCCCACGCGCAGGCGTGGGTCCACAGCGAAATAAAGTAGATCGACCACGAGATTGATGACCACAAAAATCAGGGCGATCAGGCACAGATAGGCTGCCATCACAGGAATATCGGCAAAGGTTACCGCCTGGATGAACAACAGCCCCATGCCCGGCCACTGGAAAACGGTTTCGGTAATGATGGCAAAAGCAATCAACCCGCCGAGCTGCAGGCCGGTGATGGTCATCACCGGCACCAGGGTATTCTTGAGTGCATGGCCAAAGTGGATGGTGCGGTCCGACAGGCCGCGCGCCCGCGCGAACTTGATGTAGTCGGTGCGCAGCACCTCCAGCATTTCAGCACGTACCAGCCGCATGATGAGCGTGAGCTGAAAAATCGCCAACGTGATCGCCGGCAGCGTGATATGGTGCCAGCCCTTGGCGGTCAGCAGGCCCGAACTCCACCAGCCCATGTGCACGACCTCGCCCCGACCAAAGCTGGGAAACCAGCCCAGCGTGACGGAAAACACCAGAATCAGCAGGATACCGATCACGAACGTCGGTAGCGACACGCCCAGCAGCGACAAGGTCATCAATGCCTGGCTGGTGAAACTACCGCGCTTGAGAGCGGCGTAGACCCCCATGGGAATACCCATGGCCAGCGCCAGAAAGGCAGCCACCAAAGACAGCTCCAGCGTCGCCGGAAAGCGCTCGGCAATCAGCCGCGACACCTTTGCGCCCTGGCGCAGGCTCAGGCCAAATTCACCCTGTGCGGCGTTGACCAAAAAATGGCCGAACTGCACGAAAAAGGACTTGTCCAGCCCCAAGGCTGCGCGCAACTCCCGTATCTGATCCGGCGTTGCATCCTGGCCCAGCAAAAATACGACAGGGTCACCCACATACTGGAACAGCATGAAGGAGATAAATGCCACGGTAACCATGACGATCACGGCCTGGATCAGGCGGCGCAGTATGAAGGCAAGCATCTATAGGAATCGAGTGTGTGTTCGACAGCGCCACCTGACCACTTATGGCGGCCGGTGACGAGTAATAAAAATCATCATGCCACAGGGTGTGCGCAAAATTGTGCGCACACCCTGCATGGCTTAGTTCACCTTCACCAGCCGCATGTCCACGCGGTTGTCGGCGCGGTGCACCAGCTCGATGTTCTTCTTCATGGCCCAGGGAATGACCTGGTCATGCAGCGGAAGGTGTGAAACGGTGTCGTTGGACAATTGCAGCGCCTCGGTCAGCATGCGGGCACGCACGGGCGCATCAGTCTCGGCCTTGATGCGATCGACCAGGTAGTCCATGCGCTGGTTGCTGTAACGGCCCACGTTGTAGTTGCCGTCGCCGCCCTGACCCACGGTACGCACCAGCGATTGCAGGCTGTACAACGAGTCGAAAGTCGGCACGCCCCAACCCAGCATGTAGATGCTGGCTTCGTAGCGCTGGATCATGGGGAAGTAGGTGGCCACCGGCAGGGTGCGCAGCTTGGCCTTCACACCAATACGCGACCACATGGCGGTGACTGCCTGGCAGATGGCCTCGTCGTTGATGTAGCGGTTGTTCGGGCAGGCAAAGTCCACCTCGAAGCCATCGGCATACCCCGCTTCGGCCAGCAGTTTCTTCGCGGCCTCCACGTCGTAAGGGAAGCGCTTGCCCACGGCTTCGGTATAGCCCGCCACCTGGGGCGCCACAATCGCGCCCGTGGGCTTGCCCAGGCCGCGCATGATGTTGCGCGAAATGGTGTTGGCATCAATCGCCTGGTACAAGGCTTTGCGTACGCGCACGTCCTTCAGCGGATTCTTGCCTTTGATGTTCGAGCCTGGCAATTCATCGCGGAACTGGTCCATGCCCAGGAAGATGGTGCGGTTCTCCACACCGTCGACCACCTTCAAATCCGGGCTGGCACGCAAACGGCCCAAATCCTGGGGCGTAGGGTCGAGCACCATGTCCACTTCACCCGACAGCAAAGCAGCAACGCGCGTGGCCGCCGACTTGATGGGGGTGTAGACGATTTCGGTCACATTGCCGTCCATCTTGCCCCACCAGTTCGGGTTGCGCTTGAAGACCATGCGCTGGTCCGGCTGCCAGGATTCCAATGTGTAGGGGCCTGTACCCATGGCATTGCGGTGCGCAAAGTTTTCGTCGGCTGCCTTCATGTCCTTAGGTTCGACCGATTTGTTCTTCTCGGCCCAGGCCTTGCTCATCATGCGCAACTCGGTCATCTGGCGCAGCAGCACGGGGTTGGGCGACTTGAGCAGCACATCAATGGTCTGCCCATCCACCTTGACCACCTTGTCGATCCCCTGCACATACGGCGTGAAGTTGGACGTCTTCGCCATGGCGCGCTGAATGGAGTACACGGCGTCATCGGCGGTGAAAGCTGATCCGTCATGGAACTTCACCCCCTGGCGCAGGTTGAAGCGGATCTGCGTGGAACTGATCTCTTTCCAGGAAGTTGCCAGTACAGGCTCTACATCGAAGGTCTTGCTGTTGTAGTACACCAGGCTTTCATACACGTTGGCATGCAGGCCGTTTTGCAGCGCGTTGTTCTGCGAGTGAATATCCCAGGTAGAAATTTCACCCTGACTGGCCCACTTGAAAGGCTTGGCTTGTGCGGCAGGTGCCGCCACCAAAACTGCAGCAACCGCCAACGACAACAGATTGAATTTGAGATTCATACAACCCTCTTGATCAAAAAAAGGGGACTATGCCGGAAGCCACACTGAACTGGTCATGGGTTATCCCTAAATCAGGGTAGATGCACAGGGTCTTGATCGCGCAAACCGAACACGCAACTCATTCTGTTTCCAAATCATTCGTGTCTAGGCGCGAAGCCGCAGACAGTGCTGTAGCACGGCAAGGCGAAGCAACAACGACACGGATGATTTAGAAATGGAATCACTTCCTGGATGGGCTGCTGTGGCGCGCTATGCAGTGATCTCATTTGATTGGTATACAAAAACACGCCATGGCAGCACATGTGTATTGATTCTTATCGGAGATCACCTCGCAAGATCACGAAAAAAAACCGCCAACCCGAAGGTTGGCGGTTTGATCTGCCAATGGAAGCTGGCTTACGCCAGCACACCATTAGAAGTTGTGGCGAATGCCCAGACCCAGGTGGTTCTTGGCGCCGGTAGCGTAGCCACCAGGCAGCGCGCCATTGTTGTCGCCGTCCTTGTAGTAAGCAGCGTAAGCAAAGGTGCGCTTGGACATGGCGTACTTGCCTTCCAGAACGAAGTCGGTGTTCTTCATGCCGGTGCCGTTTTCACGAGCGATGTCCAGCGTCAGAGCAAATGCGCCAACTGGAACAGTTGCGCCGATGGTGAAGCCCTTGGAAGGACCACCGTTGTTCTGGATCGAACCAGCAACCTTGGCCATGCCGAAGTCATACGAAGCACCCAGAGCCATGTTGCCCTTCATGGTGTTGGTCTTGTTGTACGACAGAGCAGCAGCCAGAGGGCCGTTTGCGTAGATCACGTTCAGGTCGTACTTGGCATTGCCACCGTTGTCGGGCTTCATGATGTAGCCGATGGTGGAGCTGAAACCGCCCATGTTGGGGGTGCTGTACTGGAACAGGCTGTTGGTACGAGGACCTTGGCCCGTGAAACCGAACTGGTTACCAGCTGCGGAGTAGTTGGCCGTGCCAGTCAGTTCCCAGGTAGCCACGCCGAAGAAGCTGGGGTTCAGCGTACGGCCCATTTGGAAGCGACCGAAACCACCCGACAGTGCAACCCAGGTAGCACGGCTCCAAGCGCCAGCAGCGCCATTGGCCAAAGCGCCGTCTTCTTGGTTAATGCCTTGTTCGAAGTTGAACGAAGCCTTCAGACCGCCACCCAGGTCTTCCACGCCGCGTACGCCCAAACGGCTGGTACCGTTGTTCATCAAGCCAGCGCTAGTCATTTGAGCGGAAATACCATTGGACTTGACCAGACCCACGTCAGCCACGCCATACATTGTCACGGAAGATTGAGCCATGGCGACGCCAGAAGCAGCCAGCACGGCCAGGGCAATCAGGGATTTTTTCATTGCGAGTTACTCCAAGGTTAAACATAGGGCGCCGGTACGGGGGGTCTTGGGTGTTGTTGCACCTGCACAGTCCCGCCGGTTCCCCGGGCCAACCTCCTGGTGGGGAAGTTGTTGCTATTGCACCAGACGTCGGCCTGTTTCGCAAAGGAATTCACCCACAACCGGCCTCAAAGGCGGAAATCGTTGTCGTACTGCAACACTCCGGGCATGGATGCAGAATACGCTCATCCGATAGTGGGCTCTTGGGCCGCACCACTGCCTATTTTGTGACGAAATGAAAATTCTGTGGCGCGATTGTTTGTTCGAAAATTTAACTCTCTAGACCCTTGGCTGGGCGCAGCCGATACGGCCTTGCGCACCCTGTTTGCCAAGCCGCGCGCCAGTGAAGCTTCTCCGGCCGATGCGGAGACAGAGGTGGCGTTGCGGCCTGCGGATCGGCACTTGTCGGGCGCTTTGATGCGGGTCAACCATGTGGGCGAGGTCTGCGCACAGGCCCTTTACACGGCACAAGCCGCCATGACACGCGACGGCCCTCTGCGGGAGCACCTGCTGGAAGCTGCCCGCGAGGAAACAGACCACCTGGCCTGGACACGCGCACGTCTCGACGCCCTGGGCGCCCGTCCGAGCCTGCTCAACCCGCTGTGGTACGCAGGCGCCTTTGCGCTCGGCACGGTAGCCGCAGGCTGGAGCGATCGCGTCAGCCTGGGTTTCGTGGTGGAAACCGAGAACCAGGTGTCCGCCCATCTAAGCAGCCATCTGCAGCGCCTGCCGGACGACGACCGGCCCTCCCGGGCCGTGGTGGCCCGCATGAAGGCCGACGAGGAGCGCCACGCAGCGCAAGCGCGGGCCTCAGGCGCAATGGAACTGCCCCGCCCGGTGCGCGCGCTCATGCGCGCTGCGGCGCGGGTCATGACGACGACCGCCCACCACCTCTGACGCCCGTCCCAGCACCGCCTGCGATGCCTGACGAAGTCGGAGGAGGAGAAGGCTCAGGCCTCGACCACCTCAAAGCCCGTGGTGATCTCGGCGGTCTTGCCCAGCATGATGCTGGCAGAACAGTATTTTTCGTGGCTCATGGCGATGGCACGCTCCACGGCCACTGGGGTCAGCCCCTTGCCGGTCACGGTGAAGTGCATGTGGATGCGGGTAAAGACCTTGGGCTCGGTCTCTGCACGCTCGGAAGTGAGCTTGACGCTACAGCCACGCACATCGTGCCGTCCGCGTTTGAGGATCAGCACCACGTCATAGGCCGTACAGCCCCCCGTGCCGGCCAGCACCGCCTCCATGGGGCGCGGGGCCAAGTTTTGACCGCCGTTGGCGGGATGGACTGCGTCAGGCGCTCCATCCATGGCCAGGACATGGCCGCTACCGGTTTCGGCGATGAACCCCATGCCGGACCGCGTTCCTGCAGCGCCTGTCCAGCTCACTGTGCATTCCATGCTTTTTCTCCTTGAGGTGCGTGGTTTTTTTCGGACAGACTGTAACGTACAAATACCTACCCGTGCTGCGCCGCAACAAACCTTGCGCTACACTGAGCCCAAGCGAACCCCCTGCTGACATGGGCAGGTTGGCGGCAAACCCCTCAGAGGCTCCGCCACGCACCGATTGTCTCCTCCACCTCCCCCGGTGGATTACGCCCCAGGCCTTACGGCCCGGGGCTTTTTTTTGCCCTGCGGGCCCGGCGACAACCGCAGGAACGCACGCCCTATGATGTGGGCCCCGCCACCCCTTCTGCGGCGGCGCAGCATTTGCACCCCATGACCCAGCACCTCACCCCTGCCGATTACCTCACAAAGATTTTGACCGCGCGCGTTTACGACGTCGCCATCGAGTCCGACCTGGAGCCCGCCCACAACCTGAGCCGCCGCCTGCACAACAAGGTACTGCTCAAGCGCGAGGACCAGCAGCCCGTGTTCAGCTTCAAGCTGCGCGGCGCCTACAACAAGATGGCGCACCTCACGCCTGAGCAGTTGCAGCGCGGCGTGATCTGCGCCTCGGCCGGCAACCATGCCCAGGGCGTGGCCATGAGCGCACGCAAGCTGGGCGCACGCGCCGTGGTAGTCATGCCCACGACCACGCCAGCGCTCAAGGTGGACGCAGTGCGCGCCCTGGGGGGCGAGGTAGTGCTGCACGGCGACAGCTACTCCGACGCCTATAGCCATGCCGTGCGTCTGCAGCAAGAGCAGGGGCTGAGCTTCGTGCACCCGTTTGATGACCCCGACGTGATCGCTGGCCAGGGCACCATCGCGATGGAAATCCTGCGCCAGCTGCAAAAACTGGGCAGCACCCGGCTGGATGCCGTGTTCGTCGCCATTGGCGGTGGCGGCCTGATTTCTGGTGTAGCCAATTACATCAAGGCCGTGCGCCCGGAGATCAAGGTCATCGGCGTGCAGATGAATGATTCAGACGCCATGATCCAGTCCATCCAGGCGGGTGAGCGCGTCACGCTGGCCGATGTGGGCCTGTTCTCTGATGGCACCGCCGTCAAGCTGGTGGGCGAGGAAACCTTCCGCATCGCCAGCGGCCTGGTCGATAGCTACATCACCGTGGATACCGATGCCGTGTGCGCGGCGATCAAGGATGTGTTCGTGGACACCCGCAGCATCGTCGAGCCCGCAGGCGCATTGGCTGTGGCGGCCATCAAACAGTACGTTGCCACGCACAAGACCCGGGGCGAGACCTACGCCGCCATCCTGTGCGGCGCCAATATGAACTTCGATCGCCTGCGCTTCGTGGCCGAACGGGCCGAGGTGGGCGAAGAGCGCGAAGCGCTGCTGGCCGTCACCATTCCTGAGGAACGCGGGAGCTTCCGGCGCTTTTGCGAGGTGATTGGCGACTTGCCCGGCGGCCCGCGCAACGTGACCGAGTTCAATTACCGCATCAGCGACGCCGCAAGCGCCCATGTTTTCGTGGGCCTCACCACCCATGGCAAAGGCGAGTCCGAGAAGCTGGCGCGCAACTTCAGCCGCCACGGTTTCGAGGCGCTGGACCTGACGCACGACGAACTGGCCAAAGAGCACCTGCGCCACTTGGTCGGCGGGCACTCGGCCCTGGCGCGCGACGAGCGCCTGCTGCGCTTTGTCTTCCCCGAGCGGCCCGGAGCATTGCTCAAGTTTTTGAGCCTGATGGAGCCCACCTGGAACATCAGCCTGTTCCACTACCGCAACCAGGGCGCCGACTACGGCCGTATTCTTGTGGGCCTGCAAGTGCCGCCTGGCGACGCTGCGGCCTTTGACGCCTTCCTCGCCACGCTGGGCTATCCATACGTCGAGGAAACCCTGAACCCAGCCTACCGGTTGTTTCTGCAAACATCCCGGAATGCAGTACAAAAATAGCAGTCAAAACGCATTCTAGCGCTTATTCTACAAGCGCTATTAGCTATTATTTTTATAGTATTCATGCAAACCCTGCGCCACTATTTGCTGGCCGTGCAGTTCTTCACGCGCATCCCCGTCACGGGGCGGCTGGCGCAGTGGGTGGGCTACAGCCCGGCCATGCTGCGTGCCAGCAGCGCGCATTTTCCGGGCGTGGGCTGGCTGGTGGCTGCGGTGGCCACGGGCGTCTTTGCTGCGTTGCAAATGGCGCTGGCGCCCAACCCCATGGCCCCGCTGGTCGCGGCAGTGTTCTGCACCATTACCACAGTGCTGGTCACAGGGGGTTTTCATGAAGATGGCCTGGCCGACGTGGCCGATGGCCTGGGCGGCAGCCAGGACCGCGAGCGTGCGCTGGACATCATGAAAGATTCGCGCATTGGCGCCTTTGGTGCCATGGCGCTGGTGCTGGCCCTGTTGGCCAAGCTCAGCCTGCTGGCCTTGTTGGGCACGCACAGCCTGACAACCGCCCTGGCAGCACTGGTGGGTGGACATGTGCTGTCGCGCTTCTGGCCGCTGCTGCTGGTACGCCACCTGGAGCACGTGGGCGACACGGCCCGCTCCAAAAGCAAGCCGCTGGCGGATCAGATTTCGGGGTCTGCGCTCGGTATCGCATTTTTATGGTGTTTTTTGCCTCTAGCGCTTACGTGGAAAGCGCAGTCAGCTCTATTTTTAATAGCATCCATGGCCTGCAGTGCCCTGGCCGCAGGCGGGATGGCGCGCTGGTTCGCACGGCGCTTGCAGGGCTTTACGGGCGATTGCCTGGGGGCAACGCAGCAGGTCAGTGAAATCGGCTTTTACCTGGGTGCCGCCCTGGCACTGGGGCGCGGCTTCGGCGCATGAAACCCCAACGGCTGTGGATTGCTCGGCACGCGCCCGTACTATTGACTCCGGGCACCTGCTACGGCAGGCTGGACACCCCGGTCGACCCCGCCACCAGCGCTGCCAGCGCCCAACGCCTGGCCAAGATGCTGCCCATGGGCATACAGGCACGCCATTCGCCCCTGCAGCGCTGTACGTTGCTGGCCCACCAACTGCAGGCGCTGCGGCCCGATATGGCGTTTGCACCAGACGCCCGTTTGGTCGAAATGGATTTTGGTTCCTGGGAGGGCCAGGCCTGGAATGCCATCGCACGCGCCGACATCGACGCTTGGACGGCCCGTTTTGTCGACCACCCACCTGGTGGGGGTGAAAACCTGGCACAGATGCTGGATCGCGTACACGCAGCACTGCAACAAGCACGCCGACAGCCCGGCGATACCCTGTGGATCAGCCACGCCGGCGTGGCGCGCTGCGTGCAATGGTTGCTCGGTGCGCAGGGGCAACAAGGTCAGCGCCCCACATCAGCGCAGTGGCCCGTGCAGGCCCCCGCGCCAGGGCAGTGGGCCTGTTACCGCCTGAACGGCGCAAACACGGCTATTTGAGCCGCAACGAGGCGCCCACACCGACAGACTGCGTGATCGGCGCAGCCTGCCAGGCGGATGCAGAATGCGGGCCTGCAGCCGACGCACCGGCTTCCTGCCCACCTTCGCTGAGCTTGAACTGGCTGACCGCGCTGGTCAACCCACGCGCCTGCTCGCGCAGCGACTCGGAAGCGGCGGTGGACTGCTCCACCAGAGCCGCGTTCTGCTGCGTCATCTGGTCCAGCTGGCGCACCGCCTGGCTGATTTGGGTAATGTTGTCGCGCTGTTCGGCGGTCGATGCAGTGATTTCGCCGATGATGTCCGTAACGCGGCGCACACTGCCCACAATTTCGGTCATGGTCTCACCAGCCTGGCCCACCAGGCGCGCACCGTCTTCCACGCGCTCGACCGAGGCACCGATCAAGGCCTTGATTTCCTTGGCGGCCTCGGCACTGCGGCCCGCCAGGCTACGCACCTCGCTGGCCACCACCGCAAAGCCGCGGCCCTGCTCGCCCGCACGGGCGGCCTCCACAGCGGCGTTGAGCGCCAGAATGTTGGTCTGGAACGCGATGCCATCGATCACACCGGTGATGTCGGCGATCTTGCGCGAGCTGGTGGTGATTTGCTCCATGGTGCTCACTACCTGGGCCACAACCGCGCCGCCCCGCCCTGCCACTTCGGCCGCTGAATTGGCAAAATCATTGGCATGGCGCGAGGATTCAGCGCTTTGCTGCACGGTGCTGGTCAATAGCTCCATGGACGACGAGGTTTCTTCCAGGTTGGCCGCCGTCTGCTCGGTACGGTGGCTCAGGTCGTGGTTACCGCTGGCAATTTCGCCGCTGGCGGTGGAGATGTTGCCTGCGGCATCCTGCACCTGGCGCACCAGCCCACGCAGCGCCTCCTGCATGCGGCCCATAGCCATGACCAACTGGCCCACCTCGTCTTGCTGCTGGACCTGCACGTCGCGCGAGAGATCGCCACCGGCAATGCGTTCGGCCAGCCTGCGCGCCAGTTCGAGCGACTGGGTGATGGAACGCACACTGAAGAAGGTGATGGGGATGAGCACCGCCAGCCCCAGCAGCAGGGCAACACCGATCAACACTGACATGGAGGCCGTGCGCGTGTCCACCCCTTGCCGCGCCTCGTCCATGCGGATGCGTGCACCGGCTGCCAAATCACTCATCAGCTTGTCGGCGTTCTCCGTGTGGCTTTTCAAACGGTTGGCGTAGGCCCCGCCACCCGCTCCATCCAGCATGGCGCCTTCGATCTGTTCGAAGATGGGGCTGATGCCTGTCTCGTACTGTTTGACCTCGTCCAGCACCTTGTCGATCACACCGACAAACTCCGCATCGGCCGCCTGCACCTGCCGCACGGCATCCAGGCTTTTGCGCAACGAGGTCAGCGTGGCAGCCCAACGCTCGCGCATCGACGCCACTTCAACGCTGTTGTTGAAATTGATGATGATGTCTTTTTCGATGCGACGCAGATCACCCAAGGTGGTGCGCAGGTCGGACATGTCGGTGAGCGTCTGCACGCGGTGCGCGAACAAATCCTGCACGGTGTCGCGGGTGCGGTCCAGCGCCACATAGCCCATGCCTCCGAGCACGACCAGCAGAACCAGGGAAAAAATCGTGCTGAAGTACAGACGTGCACGGATCGACAAACGGCCCAGAGCGTTCATGGCTCCCCTTCCAGAAAATGGTATTCACGGGCACCCGCCTTGTGGCCATGCCCCGCCCGCAGCCTTGTGGGCTGCATTTGTAATGAATATAAGCGAGGCTGTAACAGGTCACGCACAGGGTATTCACCGCCTGCGACAGCGGCACATCGGCAAGCCACCGCCGCGGGTGGCGACTGCGTCACGCCACCGGGTGCAGCGGGACGTACAGGCGTCCCCCAGTTTTCTGGAACTCTTCGGCCTTGGCTGCCATTCCCTGCGTGAGCGCCTCGCCCTCCGCAACGCCTTTCTGCGCAGCGAATTCACGCACTTCCTGCGTGATCTTCATCGAGCAAAATTTGGGGCCGCACATGGAGCAGAAATGCGCCACCTTGGCCGAGTCCTTGGGCAGCGTCTCGTCGTGGTATTCCTGCGCCGTCTCCGGGTCCAGGCCCAGGTTGAACTGGTCCTGCCAACGAAAGTCGAAGCGCGCCTGGCTCAGGGCATCGTCGCGTGAGCGCGCGCCCGGGTGGCCCTTGGCCACATCGGCGGCGTGGGCCGCGATCTTGTAGGCGATGATGCCCTGCTTGACGTCGTCGCGGTCGGGCAGGCCCAGGTGTTCCTTGGGCGTCACGTAGCACAGCATGGCCGTGCCCATCCAGCCGATCATGGCGGCGCCGATGGCCGAGGCAATGTGGTCGTAACCCGGTGCGATGTCGATCGTCAGCGGGCCCAGGGTGTAGAACGGTGCCTCGTGGCAGGTCTTGAGCTGCTCGGTCATGTTGGCCTGGATCATGTGCATGGGCACGTGGCCGGGGCCTTCGATCATGGTCTGCACATCGTGCTTCCACGCCACCTGGGTCAGCTCGCCCAGCGTGTGCAGTTCGGCAAACTGGGCCTCGTCGTTGGCGTCGGACGCGCAGCCGGGCCGCAGGCCGTCGCCCAGGCTGAACGACACGTCGTACGCCTTCATGATGTCGCAGATGTCCTCGAAGTGCTCGTACAGAAAACTCTCGCGGTGGTGCGCCATGCACCACTTGGCCATGATGGAGCCGCCGCGCGAGACGATGCCGGTGCGCCGCGCCGCCGTGAGGTGGATGTAGGCCAGGCGCACGCCGGCGTGGATGGTGAAGTAGTCCACGCCCTGCTCGGCCTGCTCGATCAGCGTGTCACGGAAGATTTCCCAGGTGAGGTCTTCGGCGATGCCGCCCACCTTCTCCAGCGCCTGGTAGATCGGCACCGTGCCGATGGGCACGGGCGAGTTGCGCACGATCCAGTCGCGTGTGGTGTGGATGTTCTTGCCGGTGGACAGGTCCATCACGTTGTCGGCGCCCCAGCGGATGGCCCAGACGAGTTTTTCCACCTCTTCCTCGATGCTCGACGTGACGGCCGAGTTGCCGATATTGGCGTTGATCTTGACCAGGAAGTTGCGCCCAATGGCCATGGGCTCGACTTCGGGGTGGTTGATGTTGGCCGGAATGATGGCGCGGCCGCGCGCCACTTCGTCGCGCACGAATTCGGGGGTGATGATTTTCGGGATCATCGCGCCCATGGGGTTGCCCGCCAGGCGCTGCTCGCGCGCTAAGTCTTGCTGGTATTGCGCCATCCACTCGCGTTTACCGTTTTCGCGGAGGGCGACGTACTCCATCTCGGGCGTGATGATGCCGCGCCGCGCATAGTGCATCTGCGTGACGTTGGCACCCCTTTTGGCGCGCAGGGGCTGGCGTTGCAATGCCGCAGCTTCTGCGCGCAGCGTGGCCAGGCGCACCGCATCTTCGCTTTTGCTGCCGTCGTCCAGTGCCACGGATGGGCGACCCTGGTAGCCCTCTGTGTCGCCACGCGCCTCGATCCAGCGGCCACGCACACTGGCGAGGCCCTTGCGCACGTCGATCTGCGCCTGCGGATCGGTGTAAGGGCCCGAGGTGTCGTACACGCTGACCTGCTCACCATTGGTGAGCGCAATATCGCGCACCGGCACACGCAGGTCGGGGTGCAGGGCGCCTGCAATGTAGGCCTTGCGCGATGCAGGAAAGGGGTCGCGGGCGCGTGCCAGCAAGCTGGCGAAGGATTCACGGGCAAGGGGTTCGGGGGCGTTCATGGCAGGTCTCCTAGGTCCGGTGGATGGATGCTCCGGACTGGACCTGCGCTCCCATAGACACGGATGGCGTCTGTGGACGGCGTACGCGCCCGATGGGACATGCACGCAGACAAGGAGGTCGGCTCTTCTTCCGCCGGTATGAACCGGATCAAGTTCGTCGGGTTCGCCAGGGAGCCTGTTTCCAGACCCCCGGCATCTCAGCGCATCAGCACACCCCGGAGCAGGGGCGAGTATAGGCCGAGAAACAGTTCACAGCGTCAGAAGCCGCGCTCCAGGATGAGCACGGCAAAGAAAACTCCTGCGGCAATCATGGTCCACTTGAGCACAACAAAACCCAGCTGCTTGTACCGCGCCCGGCCGGTACCGGCATAAAACGCAAAGCACAGCGCCGCTACGAGCAGCAACAGCATGACGATCCAGCGAAACAGCAGCATACGCGGGAGGCTTGTGGGTTGGCGCTACCAGGCGCGCACCGGCTGCGCAAAACCGGCAGGGGCCAGGCGTTCGTTCTCGAAGGTGACGATTTCCCAGGCATCGGGATGGGCTTCGAGTTCGCGCAGCAGCAGGTTGTTGAGCGCATGGCCCGAGCGGAAGGCGCTGTAAGCCGCCAGCAGCGGCTTACCCACCAGGTACAGGTCGCCCATGGCGTCCAATATCTTGTGCTTGGCGAACTCGTCGTCATAACGCAGGCCGTCGGCATTGAGCACTTTGTAGTCGTCCATGACGATGGCGTTGTCCATGCCACCACCCAATGCCAGCCCGTTGGCACGCATCATTTCCACGTCCTTGGTGAAGCCGAAGGTGCGCGCGCGGGCAATGTCGCGGCTGTATTGGCCTTGGCCCAAGTCAAATTCGACGGATTGCCCCGTGGAATCGACGGCCGGATGGGCAAAGTCAATTTCAAACCGCAGCTTGTAGCCGTGGTAGGGGTCGAGTCGCGCCCACTTGGTGTGCACACCCTCGCCCTGGCGAATTTCTATGGGCTCTTTGACCCGAATGAAGCGCCTAGGGGCGTTTTGCAGAACGATGCCCGCACTTTGCAGCAGGAAAACAAAAGAAGCCGACGACCCGTCCAGGATGGGCACTTCCTCTGCGGTGATGTCTACATACAGGTTGTCCACCCCCAGCCCGGCACACGCTGACATGAGGTGCTCGACCGTATGCACGCAGGCGCTGCCCGACGAAATGGTGGACGCCATGCGCGTGTCCGTCACGGCCTGGGTGGATACCGGAATGTCCACCGGCTCGGGTAAATCGACACGACGGAACACGATGCCGGTGTCAGGCTGCGCAGGGCGCAGTGTCAGCTCGACCCGCTGGCCGCTGTGCAGGCCGACGCCCACCGCACGGGTGAGTGTTTTGAGGGTTCGTTGCGCGAGCATCCATTGATTTTAGTGTGGACTGCGCGTTGTTGCTGCACTGCGCCATCGCGTTTTTCTATCACGGCGATGGCACAAACGTGCAGCGCCCACCTCAATCAGCCTGTTTGCGCAGGAAGGCAGGGATTTCCAGGTCGTCCATGCCGCCCGAGGACAAGGCATCCACCCGCGCTGCAGCCTGCGTGCGGTTAGTACGCCAGACACTGGGCACGGCATAGTCTGCCTGGCCACCCACAGCCCCCGGCGCAGCGCCCACGGAGCCGGACAGCATGCCCGTGCCAGGCATCGGGTAGGACATGTTGTCCGTTCCCGTGCGCAGGCCGCCCTGCACCACCGAGATGGGCTGGCGGCGCGCATTCTGGCGCGAAAGACCGGTGGCCACCACGGTCACACGGATCTCCTCGCCCAAGGTTTCGTCGTAGGCGGCGCCGAAGATCACATGTGCGTCGGTCGATGCATAGGCATTGATGGTGTTCATGGCCTGGCGCGACTCAGACAGCTTGAGGCTGCCCTTGCTCGCCGTAACCAGCACCAGCACGCCCTTGGCGCCCGACAGGTCGATGCCTTCGAGCAGCGGACAGGCAATAGCCTGCTCGGCGGCGATGCGTGCGCGATCCGGGCCGCTGGCCGTGGCCGTGCCCATCATGGCCTTGCCGGGCTCGCCCATCACGGTGCGTACGTCTTCAAAGTCGACGTTCACCTGACCGTACTCGTTGATGATTTCGGCGATGCCCCCCACGGCGTTCTTGAGCACATCGTTGGCGTGGGCAAAGGCCTCGTCCTGGGTAATGTCGTCGCCCAACACTTCCAGGAGTTTTTCGTTCAGCACGACGATGAGTGAATCGACGTTGGCTTCCAGCTCGGCCAGGCCGTCATCGGCATTCTTCATGCGGCGGCCGCCTTCCCATTCGAAGGGCTTGGTGACCACGCCCACGGTGAGAATACCCATTTCCTTGGCGATGCGCGCAATGACAGGTGCGGCGCCCGTGCCCGTGCCGCCGCCCATACCGGCGGTGATGAACAACATGTGCGAGCCCTGAATGGCGGCGCGAATGTCCTCTACAGCGGCCTCGGCGGCTTCACGCGCCTTCTCGGGCTTGCTGCCAGCACCCAGGCCGCTCTGGCCCAGCTGAATGACGCGGTGCGCCGTGCTGCGGGTCAGGGCCTGCGCATCGGTGTTGGCGCTCACGAACTCCACGCCCTGCACGCTGCGCGCGATCATGTGCTCAACGGCGTTGCTTCCGCCGCCGCCCACACCAATCACCTTGATTTGCGTGCCCTGGTTGAATTCTTCGACTTCGATCATTTCGATGGTCATGTTGGAGCTCCTTGGATTGACTGATTTGCAATGAATGGCGATGAATGAATAGGGTGGATGGCGCATGGCCATCGGTGCACGCGGGGCGGCCCGGTACTGCACCAGCGCAAGCGCGGCGGTGGGTGGGGCCAGACTTGCCAGATGAAGTGGTCCATGGTCAGAAATTCCCCACGATGAAGTCTTTGAAGCGGCCAAACGCCGACTGCACCGAACCCGTCTTGTGCGCCACCTTGAAGCCGCGCATGCGCGCCAGGCGCGCCTCTTCCAGCAGCCCCATGACGGTGGCCGCACGGGGCTGAGCAACCATGTCGGACAGGGCGCTTGAATACTTGGGCACACCCCGGCGCACGGGCTTGAGGAAGATGTCTTCGCCCAGCTCCACCATGCCCGGCATGACCACGCTGCCACCGGTGAGCACGATGCCCGACGACAGCACCTCTTCATAGCCCGAGTCGCGGATGACCTGTTGCACCAGCGAGAAAATCTCTTCCACGCGCGGCTCGATGACCCCGGCCAGGGCCTGCTTGCTGATCATGCGCGGGCCCCGGTCACCCAGGCCGGGCACTTCGACCTGGGCCTCGGGGTCGGCCAGCAACTGCTTGGCGTAGCCGCTTTCGACCTTGATGTCCTCGGCATCCTTGGTGGGCGTGCGCAGCGCCATGGCGATGTCGCTGGTGATGAGGTCTCCAGCGATCGGAATCACCGCGGTATGGCGAATCGCACCGCCGGTAAAGATGGCGACATCGGTCGTGCCCGCGCCAATATCGACCACCACCACACCCAACTCGCGCTCATCGTCGGTCAGCACGGCCTGGCTCGACGCCAGCGGGTTGAGCAGCAGTTGCTCCACTTCCAGGCCACAGCGGCGCACGCACTTGATGATGTTCTCGGCCGCACTTTGCGCACCGGTGACGATATGGATTTTTGCCTCCAACCGGATGCCGCTCATGCCGATGGGCTCTTTCACGTCCTGCCCGTCGATCACGAATTCCTGCGGCTCCACCAGCAGCAGCCGCTGGTCGCTGCTGATGTTGATGGCCTTGGCTGTCTCGACCACACGCGCCACATCGGCGGCGGTCACTTCCTTGTCTTTCACCGCCACCATGCCGCTGGAGTTGAGCCCGCGGATGTGGCTGCCGGTGATGCCGGTGTAGACACGCTGGATCTTGCAGTCGGCCATCAGCTCGGCTTCCTTCAAAGCCTGCTGAATGCTTTGCACCGTGGCGTCGATATTCACCACCACGCCGCGCTTGAGGCCGTTGCTCGGCGCCACGCCCAGGCCGGCGAGCTTGAGCTCGCCTCCGGGCAGCACCTCGGCCACGACCGCCATGATCTTGGCCGTGCCGATGTCCAGCCCCACCACCACGTCTTTGTATTCTCTTGCCATATGCGTTTTCGCCTCTTGTTCTGCCGTACTGCCTACTTGCGCACTGGCGCACTGGATCCCACCGTCACCGTCGTCACCCCGCGCAGGCGCAGCGCATAGCCGCCGCTGTGCCGCAAGTCGGCCGATTCCAGCGCGTCCGCGCGCCGGCCGTAGTGCTGCGCCACCTGCGTCAGCGTGCGCACAAAGCGCTGCGTGCGCTGCAACACCTCTTCGGTCGTCCCCCCACCCAGTTCCACTGCGGCACCGCTGTCGAGTTCCAGATGCCAGCCACCCCGGCTGCTCAGGTCCAGCGCCTGCACCACCATGCCCAGCGGCTCGAAAATTGTCTGCAGCTGCCTCTGCATGGACATAACCTGGCCCGACTGGCCGTTCGGACCACTCAGGCGGGGCAGCCCTTCGTATTCGGCTTCGTCAGCGTTGGCGTCGAACACCTCACCCTGGCGGTTCACCATGGTGGTGCCCGACTCGGGGCCCCAGTGGGCAGCCGCCTGGTGCTCTTCCAACACCACCTCAATGGTTCCTGGGAACTCACGGCGCACCTGCGCGGTGCGCACCCAGGGAGCTTGCTCGAAGGCTTCGCGCGCGGTGCGCAAGTTGAGGGTGAAGAAATTGCCGACCAGGCGCGGGGCCACATTGGCCCGCAGCGTGACAGCGTTGTTATGCACAAGATCGCCTTGCACCACGATGCGGCCAATGGAGAGCGCCGGATGGCGCAGCACCCACCAGGCACCGGCGGCCAGCACCAGCACGACACAGCCCAGGAACAGGACCGATGCGGTCAGGTTCATGAGCTTGACGTCCAGTGGCGCTGGCATGGCGGTATTCATCCGGCGATGCCTCCCACGGCGCCGGCCGGCGTGTCCAGCGTGGCGCTGGCCAGCAGGCGCAGACACAGGTCTTCGTAACTGATACCGGCCGCGCGGGCCGACATGGGCACCAGCGAATGGCCTGTCATACCCGGCGAGGTGTTGATCTCCAACAGAAAAGGCTTGCGGTCGCTGGCACGCACCATGATGTCGGCCCGTGCCCAGCCCCGGCAACCCAGGGTGCGAAAAGCCTCTACCACCAGGCGCTGGATGGCTTCGTCCTCGGCCTGCGGCAGGCCGCTGGGGCAGTGGTACTGGGTGTCGTCGGTGAAGTATTTGTTCTGGTAGTCGTAGTTGCCTTGGGGCGCGACGATGCGGATCACCGGCAATGCGACGGCGCCGGCACCCTCGCCCAGAATGGGACAGGTGGTTTCGTCCCCTTCAATGAACTGCTCGCACAACACCTCGGGGTCGTAACGTGCCGCCAGTTCGTAGGCCTGCGCGCACTGGCCGGGGTCGGTGACCTTGGTCAAACCAATGGTGGAACCCTCGCGCGCCGGTTTGACGATCATCGGTGCACCCAGCGCTGCCAGAGCGGCCTCAGTTTCAGCGCTGCTGGCCACCTGGCGCCAATCAGGGGTAGGCAAGCCTTCGGCACGCCAGATGCGCTTGGTCATCGTCTTGTCCATGGCGATGGCGGACGCCATGACGCCCGGACCGGTGTAAGGAATGCCCAGCAGTTCCAGCGCACCCTGCACCGTGCCATCTTCGCCATGGCGGCCATGCAGCGCGATGAAGCAGCGTGCATAACCAGCGCGCTTGAGCTCACCCAGATCGGTGTGGGCGGTATCAAACGCGTGGGCATCGACACCACGCGCGCGCAATGCCTGCAGCACCCCGGCACCCGACATGAGCGAGACCTCGCGCTCGGCGGACGAACCACCCATGAGCACAGCCGTCTTGCCCAGGCCCTGCACGTCTATGTTGGAGTCAAATTGGCTCATAGCGCTTGTTCACCGTGCCCTTCCAGCTCTTTTTTTCGTAGCAGTTCAACCACTTTGGCGGGCACGGCGCCGATGGTTCCCGCACCCATGCACAGAACCACATCGCCCCCCTGCGCCAGGTCGGCAATGGCCTGCGGCAGCGCCGCGATGTCGTCCACAAACACCGGCTCCACCCGCCCGGCGACGCGCAGCGCACGTGCCAGAGAGCGCCCGTCGGCCGCCACCACGGGCGCCTCGCCTGCGGCATAGACCTCGGTGAGCAGCACAGCGTCGGCGCCACCGATGACCTTGACGAAGTCCTCGAAGCAGTCGCGCGTGCGCGTGTAGCGGTGCGGCTGGAAGGCCAGCACCAGGCGGCGCCCGGCAAAGGCCCCGCGCGCGGCGGCCAGTGTGGCGGCCATTTCCACGGGGTGGTGGCCGTAGTCGTCAACCACCGTGAACTGGCCGCCGCCAGCGGCAGGCAGGTCGCCATAACTCTGGAAACGCCGCCCCACTCCCTTGAACTGTGCCAGCGCACTCAGCACGGCAGCGTCTGGAATATTCAGCTCCACCGCCACGGCGATGGCCGACAGGGCATTGAGCACGTTGTGCTCGCCTGCCAGGTTGAGCACCACATCCATGTCCGGCAGCGTGACGCCGTTGCGCCGCTGCACCGTGAAGTGCATCTGCGCTCCCTCAGCGCGCACGTTGATGGCGCGCACCTGGGCGTCCTCCGAGAAGCCATAGCTGGTGATGGGGCAGGACACCTCGGGCACGATTTCACGCACGGCCGGGTTGTCGATGCACAGGATGGCCGTGCCATAGAACGGCATGCGGTGCAGAAAATCGACAAATGCTTTCTTGAGACGGCCAAAGTCGTGGCCATAGGTCTCCATGTGGTCGGCGTCGATGTTGGTGACGACCGCCATCACCGGCAGCAGATTGAGGAAAGAGGCGTCCGATTCGTCGGCCTCGACCACGATGTGGTCGCCACTGCCCAGCTTGGCATTGGCCCCGGCGCTGTTCAGGCGCCCACCGATCACGAAGGTCGGGTCCAGCCCCGCCTCGGCCAGCACGCTGGTGACCAGGCTGGTGGTGGTGGTTTTGCCGTGCGTGCCGGCAATGGCGATGCCCTGCTTGAGCCGCATGAGCTCGGCCAGCATGAGGGCGCGCGGCACCACGGGAATCTTCTTCTCGCGGGCAGCCAGCACTTCGGGGTTGTCCGCCTTCACGGCGGTAGATGTCACCACCGCATCGGCCCCCTCAATATGGGCCGCCGAATGGCCCAGGTGCGTGGCTATGCCCAGCGCCTGCAGACGCCGCAAGGTAGGGCTGTCCGACAAGTCGGAACCCGAAATGCGGTAGCCCAGGTTGAACAGCACCTCGGCGATGCCGCTCATGCCGGAGCCGCCTACGCCGACAAAGTGGATGTGGTGAATGGCATGTTTCATGCAGCCAACTCCTCGCACGCGGTGACCACCTCGCGGGTGGCATGGATTTTTTGCATGTTTTTGGCCTTTAGCGCTTTATCCACAAGCGCTGTTCGCTCTGTATTTTGTAGCATTTGAGCCAACATCTGTGGTGAGAGATCGCGCTGCTGCACCAGCCAGCCGCCCCCGGCCTGCACCAGGAACTGGGCGTTGGTGGTCTGGTGGTCGTCCACAGCTGCCGGAAACGGCACAAACACGGCGGCGGCGCCCACGGCGGCAATTTCGGTGACCGTGCTGGCGCCCGCACGGCAAACAATGATGTCGGCCTGGGCAAAGGCGCTGGCCGTGTCGTCGATGAACGGCGTCAGCTCGGCCTGCACCCCGGCTGCTTCGTAGTTGGCGCGCAGCTGCTTGATCTGCGCCGCGCCGCTTTGGTGCGTCACCACCGGGCGCTGGTCTTGTGGAATCAACGCCAGCGCCTGCGGCACGATCTCGTTGAGGGCACGCGCCCCCAGGCTGCCGCCCACCACCAGCAGCCGCAGCGGCCCGGTGCGACCCGCAAAACGCTCCGCCGGGTCACCCTGGCGCGTGAACGCGGTGCGCAGCGGGTTGCCCACCCATTGGGCCTTTTTCAGCACCTGCGGGAACGCGGTGAACACCCGGTCGGCCACAGTGGCCAACACCTTGTTAGCCATACCGGCCACGGAATTTTGTTCGTGCAATACCAAAGGCTTGCCCGCCAGCACGGCCATCATGCCGCCGGGAAAACTGATGTAGCCGCCCAAGCCCACCACCACGTCGGGCCGCACGCGCCGCACCACCTGCCAGGCCTGCCAGAAGGCGCGCAGCAGGCGCAGTGGCAACAGGGCCAAAGTGGCCAGGCCCTTGCCACGCACGCCGGAAAAATCAATGGTTTCCAGCGCAAAACCCTGGTTGGGCACAATGCGCGCCTCCATGCTGCCCGGCGCGCCCAGCCAGTGCACGCGCCAGCCGCGCGCGCGCAACTCCTCGGCCACGGCCAGGCCTGGGAAGATGTGGCCGCCGGTGCCACCAGCCATGATGAGCGCGGTCTTGGGCGTGGTACTGCTCATGCGCGTTCTCCCCGCTTGCGCGTGGTGGGCAGCTTGCCGCTGCCCCGCATCGGCACATGCGTGCCGACAGCGCTGGCGCGCTGGCGTAATTTGCTGTGCAGAAACAAATGACTCATGCTCGCTCTCCCCGCTTACGCGTGGTGGGCAGCTTGCCGCTGCCCCGCATGAGTAATTTGTTTTCGTAGTCCACGCGCAGCACCACGGCGATGGCGACCAGGTTCATCAGAATGGCCGAGCCGCCGTAGCTCATCAGCGGCAGGGTCAGCCCCTTGGTGGGCAGCGCGCCCAGGTTTACGCCCATGTTGATGAAGGCTTGAAAGCCCATCCAGATGGCCACCCCCTGCGCGACCAGACCGGCAAACACGCGATCCAGGGCAATGGCCTGGCGGCCGATGTGCATGATGCGGCGCGTCATCCACAAGAACAGCACGATGAGCATGAGCACGCCCACCAGGCCAAACTCTTCACCGATCACTGCGAGCAGAAAGTCGGTGTGCGCCTCAGGAAGCCAGTGGAGTTTTTCGACGCTGCCGCCCAGGCCCACACCAAATATTTCGCCCCGCCCGATGGCAATGAGGGAATGCGAGAGCTGGTAACCCTTGCCCAGGGCATGCTGCTCGCTGAACGGGTCGAGGTAAGCAAACACCCGTTCGCGCCGCCACGGTGAGCTGGCAATCATCAGGCTGAAAGCCCCCACGAGGATGGCCGCGATCAGGAAGAACATGCGGGCATTGACGCCTCCCAGAAACAAAATGCCCATGGCGATCACTGCGATCACCATGAAAGCACCCATGTCCGGCTCGGCCAGCAACAGCACCCCGACAATCGCCACAGCCGCCCCCATGGGCAGCACGGCGCGGAAGAACCTCTCTTTGACCTCCATCTTGCGCACCATGTAGTCGGCGGCGTAGATGAGCACGGCAAACTTGGCCAGCTCAGACGGCTGAAAGCCAAACGGCCCCAGCGACAACCAGCGTCGCGCACCATTGACAACAGTGCCCACATGCGGCACCAGCACCAGCACCAGCAGCGCCAGAGAGAACATGAACAGCGCACGCGCCGACCGCTCCCAGGTCGCCATGGACACTTGGAAGGCCAGCAGCGCCGCCACAAAAGCGACGATCAGGGAGAACACATGGCGCATCAAGAAATGCGTGGGGGCGATCTTGCCAAAGCGCGGGTTGTCCGGCAGTGCGATGGAGGCTGAATACACCATCACCAGCCCCCAGGCCAGCAGGGCCACCACCACCCACAGCAAGGCTTCGTCAAAACCCAGCACGCTGGCCGGTGTGGATGTGGTCTGGCGGTATTCCGTGCCGCCGGCGCGCACAGGTAAAACTTCGGCGGCCTTGCCCGGCAGACCGCCAAACCAGCCCGCCATGCGCTGCATCACCCCCCCGGAAGTGCGTGCGGTGCTGCTCATGCTGCGCCCTCCAGGTCCTGGCCTGCATCCAGCGCCAGTTGCTGCACCGCTTGCACAAACACCTGCGCGCGGTGCCCGTAGTTGTCAAACATGTCAAAACTGGCGCAGGCGGGCGACATCAACACGGCGTCTCCGGCATGGGCGCGCTCAGCAGCCCATTGCACGGCCGCAGGCAACGCATCGGCGTCGTGCAGAACAACACCCGTCTCCTGCAGCGCAGCGCGGATCAATGGCGCATCGCGCCCGATCAGCACCACGGCCCGCGCATAGCGCGCCACCGGGTCGGCCAGGGGTGAAAAGTCCTGTCCCTTGCCATCACCGCCCAAAATAACCACGATGCGCCGCTCGGCGCCCAGCCCCGTAAGGGCCGCCACCGTGGCACCCACGTTCGTGCCCTTGCTATCGTCGAAATACTCCACTCCGTTCAGGCGCCCCACAGGCTCCACGCGGTGGGGCTCGCCCCGGTATTCGCGCAAGCCATACAGCATGGCGCCCAGCGGGCAAGCTGCCGCCTGTGCCAGCGCCAGCGCGGCCAATGCGTTCACGGCGTTATGCCGCCCACGGATGCGCAGGGCATCGGCCGGCATCAGGCGCTGGATGTGCAGCTCTTCCTCCAGCCCTGCGCCTGCGCCCAGCGGCAGCGCGGCAGCGCGGCGTGGCCGTTTGAGGGTTTCGTCGGCTTCCTGCGCGCGCACCAGCCAGGCCATGCCGCTGACGACTTCGATACCGAAATCACCCGGGCGGCGCGGCATGTCGCCGCCAAAAGTGACGTGGGCGCGTTGCTGGAGCTTCTGGAATTTCGCACGCACCGGAGCCAATGCTTCGCTGGCGCGCACCGACACTTCGCCCTTCGGACGGCTCGGCGGCGGCAGCATGCGCATGACGGCCGGATCTTCGCGGTTGAGCACCATGAGGCCGGTCTCGCCAAAAATGCGTGCCTTGGCCGCTGCATAGGCCGCCATGTCGCCATGCCAGTCCAGGTGGTCTTGTGTGATGTTCAGCACCGCCGCCGCCGTGGGCTCGAAACCGGCGACGCCGTCGAGTTGGAAGCTCGACAGCTCCAGCACCCACACATCGGGGAGCTGCCCTGCGTCGATGCGCGCAGCCAGGGTGTCGAGCAGCGTGGGGCCAATATTGCCGGCCACAGCCACTGTCTTGCCGGCGTGTTCCACCAACCGCCCAGTGAGTACTGTCACGGTGGTCTTGCCGTTGGTGCCTGTGATGGCCAGCACGGCCGGTGCATAGCCGTGCGCGGCACGCAGCGCACGCAAGGCCATCGAATACAAGCCCAATTCGCCTTCAGCGCTTATTCCACAGGCGTTAGCAGCTACAAATACAGAAGCAACTTCGGCAGGACTGAGACCTGGCGACCGGTACACCGCCGCCAGTCCCTGGTCCTCGACCAAGTGGGCGCCGAAGGCCCCCGAGACAAAGCGCACCTGGGGCAGCTCATGCTGCAGCACCGCCCGTTGCGGCGGGGCTGCGCGTGTATCGGCCACGGTCACTTGGGCACCGCAGCGCACACACCAGCGCGCCATGGCCAGACCCGAAGCACCCAACCCCAGGATGAGGATGTGTTGACCCTGCAGCGGCCCCGTGCCTGCCAGCGGCCAGCCCACAGGAACAGGGGTGGGCACGAAAGCATCTTCGGGTGGCTGCGCCTGCGTCGTCTCGGCGGCCTGCACATCAATCTTTGATTCGTTGGACGCAACGTCGGCAAAAATCTGCGCGACAAAGGCAGCGGCGTCCCGGGCTGCGTTCAGGGTCTGCGGGAGTTCAGGGGTGCAGGCCGCCACGGGCGCGGCGGCCGAATTCACCATGCCGTCATCGGCGGTCACTGGCGCCTCATCCTGCGATGCCTGCAACACGCCTTCAGCCAACGGGCCCACCGCTTGAACCGACCCGTCGGGCGCGGGCGCGGCGAGACCCGGCAGCGCTGTGGGCGTTACCGGGTCGGCAGGCAAGGCGTGGAGGTCGTCGTTCGGATTCATCGCAGCTTGAGGGTGGACAGGCCGATCAGGCACAGCAGCATGGTGATGATCCAGAAGCGCACAACCACCTGCGTTTCCTTCCAGCCGCTCTTTTCGAAATGGTGGTGCAGCGGCGCCATCTTGAGCAGGCGCCGGCCCTCGCCGTAGCGCCGCTTGGTGTACTTGAACCAGGTGACCTGCAGCATGACCGACAGGGCCTCGACGACGAAGATGCCGCCCATGATGGCCAGCACGATTTCCTGGCGCACGATCACGGCGATGGTGCCCAAAGCCGCGCCCAGCGCCAACGCACCCACATCGCCCATGAACACCTGGGCCGGATGCGTGTTGAACCACAAAAAGGCCAGCCCCGCGCCCGCCATGGCGGCGCAGAAGATGAGCAGTTCGCCCGCACCCGGAATATGCGGAAAAATCAGGTACTTGGAATACAGCGAACTGCCGACCACATAGGCAAAAACACCCAGGGCAGAGCCCACCATCACCACCGGCATGATCGCCAGACCATCGAGCCCATCGGTCAGGTTGACGGCGTTGCTCGACCCGACGATGACCAGATAGGTCAGGATCACGAAGCCCAGAACGCCCAGCGGGTAGCTGACTTCCTTGAAAAACGGCAGCAGCAAGCCTGCCTGCGGCGGCAGATCGACCGAAAAACCCGAGCTCACCCAACTCACAAACAGCTCAAACGCCTTGGGGTTGGTGCCCTCGGAAATACTGAACACCAGCGCCAGCGCAGCGAGCAGACCGATGATGGACTGCCACATATATTTCTCGCGCGAGCGCATGCCATTGGGATCCTTGTAGACCACTTTGCGCCAGTCGTCCGCCCAGCCGATGGCGCCAAAGCCCAGCGTAACGATGAGCACAATCCAGACGAAGCGGTTCGACAGGTCGGCCCACAGCAGGGTGGATGTGGCAATGGCCAAAAGGATCAGCACGCCACCCATGGTGGGCGTACCGCTTTTGACATGGTGCGTCTCCATGCCGTTGGTGCGGATGGGCTGACCAATCTTGAGTTCCGTCAGTCGCCGGATGACGCGCGGCCCGGCAAATAGGCCAATGAGCAACGCCGTCATCGCGCCCAGCACCGCGCGCAGCGTGAGGTACTGGAACACCCGCAGAAAGCCGAGATCCGGCGACAGGTTTTGCAACCACTGGGCCAACCACATCAGCATGGCGCACCTCCGTCCGTACTGCGGCGCTCGTTGCTGGTTGCCATCGTGTTCTCCTGCGCAGCGGCGGCCACGGCCTCCACCACCTGTTCCATCTTCATGAAGCGCGATCCCTTCACCAGCACACTGCCCACACTGGGCAAGGCAGCGCACACCGCTGCCTGCAGCGCTGCCATGTTGTCGAAATGCCGGGCGTGCCCAAAGGCTGCCACTGCGTGGGCCGACTGCGTACCCAGGGCGTACAGATGCTCGATGCCGCAAGCGTGGGCATGGCGCCCGGCCTCCGCATGGAATTGGGGCCCCTGGTCGCCCACCTCGCCCATGTCACCCAACACCAGCAGGCGGGGCGCGGGCAGCGCGGCCAACACAAGAATGGCGGCGCGCACGGAGTCCGGGTTGGCGTTGTAGCTGTCGTCCACCACTGTGATGGAGCGGCCAGCGCTGCACACACTGAAGGCCCGTGATCGCCCCTTGACTGGCACGAAAGCCGACAGGCCGCCTGCAATGTCGGGCAGCGGCACACCCGCAGCCAGCGCGCAGGCCGTGGCGGCCAGCGCGTTGTCCACGTTGTGGCGACCCGCGATGTGCAATGTGCAGTGCAGTGCGCCCTGGGGCGTGGCGATCTCCACGCGCCAGGCGCCGTCCGTCCATTCGGCGCGGTCACAGCGCACGTCGGCACCTGCACCGCCAAAAGTCAGGCAGCGCCGACCACCCGCCAGGGCTTGCCACAGCGGTGTGTAGGCATCCCCTGCCGGAAACACGGCCACCCCCGATGCGGGCAGTGCGGCCAGTACCGCGCCGTTTTCTTCGGCCACGGCCTGCACCGTGTGCATGAACTCCAGATGCTCGCGCTGCGCGTTGTTTACCAGCGCCACGGTCGGCTGGGCGATGCGCGCCAGCTCCGCAATTTCGCCGGGGTGATTCATGCCCAGCTCCACCACGCCCACCCGGTGCTGTGCCGTCAGGCGCAGCAAGGTCTGCGGGACGCCGATGGCGTTGTTCAGGTTGCCCTGGGTCGAGAAGGCCGCCTCCTGCGCGTGCGCCTGCAGGATGGCCGCCAGCATTTGCGTGACCGTCGTCTTGCCGTTGCTGCCCGTCACGGCGATCAGCGGCAGCGTGAACTGCGCACGCCAGCCCGCAGCCAGTGCGCCCAGGGCGTGCAGGCTGTCAGGCACCTCGATACCGGCCAGCCCAGCCTCCTGAAGACCTCGCTCGGCCAGGGCGGCTACCGCGCCGGCGACACGCGCTTGCGCTAGAAATTGGTGGGCATCGAAACGCTCGCCGCGCAGGGCGACAAACAGGTCACCCGCCCGCAGCGTGCGCGTGTCGGTGTGCACGCGCACCAAAGGCGTCTCGCCATCACCCACCAGACGCGCCCGTGGCTCGCGCGCATGGATCCAGGCAAAGGCCTGCCGCAGGGTCATCATTGCCATACGCTGGCTCCTCGGCGTACCAGCGCAGCACGCGCATGCGCCATGTCGGAGAACGGCTGGCGCACGCCCGCCGTCTCCTGGTAGTCCTCGTGGCCCTTGCCAGCGATCAGCACCACGTCCCGGGCATCGGCCTCGGCCAGCACCTGGGCAATGGCGGCGGCACGGTCGGGTTCGACCCGTACCGTCTCTCCAGCGATGGTTCCCAGCAAGATCTGGTGAATGATGGAAACGGGTTCTTCGCCGCGCGGGTTGTCGCTGGTGACCACCACCCTATCGGCATGGTGCTGCGCCGCCGCGCCCATCAGTGGGCGCTTGCTGGCATCGCGGTCGCCGCCACAGCCAAAAACGCACCAAAGCTGGCCGCCACGCTCTGCCGCCAGAGGGCGCAGTGCTTGCAGCGCCTTGTCCAATGCGTCCGGTGTATGCGCGTAGTCCACTGCCACCAACGGCTGGCCCTGTGCCACCAGGCGCTCCATGCGGCCAGGTACCGGCAGCAACTGAGCGCATGCGGCGACCGCCTGCGCCAGCGGTACGCCCAGGGCACGCTGCGCAGCAATCACGCCCAACAGGTTGGAGACGTTGAAGTCGCCGAGCATTCCCGTCTGCAATGAATGCTTCTCTGCACCTTCCACCACGTCCAGGCGCAGGCCGCCGTCGCCCCACGCCACGGCCTGCGCCTGCAGGCGCGCGTCCTGGCGCATGGAAACACTCCACACATCCAGCCCGCGCCCGGCCAGGGCACTGTGCAACTCGGCACCGTGCGGGTCGTCGATGTTTACCACCGCGGCCTGCAACCCAGGCCAATCGAACAGCGCCCTTTTGGCTTGCCAGTAGGCGTCCATGTCGGGGTGGTAGTCGAGGTGGTCCTGCGTGAAGTTGGTAAACACGGCCACGCGGATAGGCGTGCCAGCCAGGCGGTGTTCGGCCAGGCCGATGGACGAGGCCTCGATGGCGCAGGCGCGCACGCCCGCATCGACAAACTGGCGAAAGGCCTGCTGCAAGCGCACCGGGTCGGGCGTGGTCATCCCGGTGGATTCGAGATGCCCCGGCATTCCAATGCCCAAAGTACCCACCAGGGCGCATGGAGAAAGCGCATCGTGCTGCAAATTTGAGAGTGCATGGGCCAACCACCACGCGGTGCTGGTTTTGCCGTTGGTGCCGGTAACCGCCACCACAGCGAGTGCATCGCCCGGTGCGCCAAACCATTCGGCAGCGATCAGGCCGGTTGCCTGCTTGAGGCGGGGCAGCGCGGCAACAACCAGGCTGTCGAAGGCAAAGGCTTCCACGCCCTCGTGCTCGACCAGGCAGGCCGCTGCGCCGCGCACCAGGGCATCCTGTACATGCGAACGGCCATCGGTCGCCGCACCGGGCCAGGCGATGAAGCCATCACCGGGCATCACCTGGCGGCTGTCGGTCTGCAGCGTGCCCGTGACATGCGCACGCAGCCACTGCACGGCTTGCGAAGGGGTCTGGATCATCTGCATCACACCGACTCCTCCACCGTGTCGGCGACGATCTGCGGCTTGACGGCCATGTCCGGCTGCGCGCCCATCATGCGCAGCGTTTGCTGCACCACCTCGCTGAACACGGGTGCGGCCACGGCGCCGCCGTAGTACACGCCGTTGCTCGGCTCGTCGACCATCACGGCGACGATGATGCGCGGCTTGTCAATGGGCGCCATGCCGGTGAACCAGGCGCGGTACTTACCGCTGGAATAGCTCTTGCCCACCTGTTTGCGCGCCGTGCCCGACTTGCCGCCGACCGAGTAGCCCACTGTCTGGGCCTTCTGGCCCGTGCCGCCGGGGCCGGCGGCCATCTGCAGCATCTTGCGCACCTCGTCGGCAGTTTTGGGTGAGAACACCGGCACGCCGACCGCAGGCTCAGAGCTCTTGAGCATGGTGGCGGGAATGATCTGGCCGTTGTGCGCAAACACGGTGTACGAGCGCGCCATCTGGAACAGGCTGGCCGACAGGCCGTAGCCATAGGACATGGTGGCCTGCTCGATCGGGCGCCAGCTCTTGTAGGGGCGCAGCCGGCCACTGACCGCACCGGGAAAGCCCACATGGGGCTTCTGCCCGAATCCAGCGGCCGAGAAGGTCTCCCACATCTCGCGCGCCGGCATCTGCATGGCCAGTTTGGTGGTGCCCACGTTGCTTGACTTCTGGATCACGCCTTCGACCGTGAGCACGCCGTAGTTGTGCGTATCCGAGATCGTTGAGCCGGTGATGGTCAGGCGCCCAGGTGTGGTGTCCACCAGCGTGCCAGGCTTGACACGGCCGCTATCGAGCGCCAGCCCGATCGTGAAGGGCTTCATGGTCGAGCCAGGCTCGAAGGTATCGGTGATGGCGCGGTTGCGCAACTGCTCGCCCGTGAGGTTCTGCCGCTTGTCGGGCGAATAGCTGGGATAGTTGGCCAGCGCCAGCACTTCGCCCGTGACGGCGTCGAGCACCACCACGCTACCGGCCTTGGCCTTGTGTGCGATGACCTGGTCGCGCAGCTTCTGGTAGGCAAAAAACTGCACTTTGCTGTCGATGGACAGCTGCATGTCGCGCCCGTCCATCGGCGGCACTACCTCGCCCACCCCCTCGACCACCCGACCCATGCGGTCTTTGATGACGCGGCGCGACCCGGCACGCCCGGCCAGCAGATCGTTGAACGCCAGCTCCATGCCCTCCTGACCCTTGTCTTCCACATTGGTGAACCCCACCACATGGGCTGCGGACTCACCTTCAGGGTACTGGCGCTTGTATTCTTTGCGTTGGTAAATGCCGGGAATCGCCAGCGCAGCAATTTGCTGCCCTACATCCCAGTCCAGCTGGCGCCGAATCCAGACGAAAGTCTTGTCCTCGTCGGCCAGTTTGCGCTGCAGTTCGGCCAGCGGCATACCCATCAGGCGCGCTAGCTCCTTGAGCTTGGCCCGCACTTCGGGCTTGTCTTGGTCCACATCCTCGGGGATGGCCCAGATGCTGGCTGCGGGCACGCTGGACGCCAGGATCAGGCCATTGCGATCGAGAATACGGCCCCGGTTGGCCGGTAACTCCAGGGTGCGCGCAAAGCGCACCTCGCCCTGGCGCTGAAAGAAGTCATTGCCCACCACCTGCACATAGGCGGCACGGGCACCCAGGCCGACAAAACCCAGCGCAATCATCGCCACGATGAATTTGCTGCGCCATACCGGCGTCTTGCTGGCCAGCAGGGGGCTGGAGGTGTAGAGCACACTGCGGCTCATGGACGCACCTTCGATGCGACCGCGCCAGGCAGCGGGTCCGGCACGTACTGGGTGATGGCTGGCGTGGCAGTGCGCATCTGCAGCTTGGCTCGCGCCAGGGTTTCCACGCGCAGTGGCGTGGCCTGGGCCCGCTTTTCCACCTCGAGTCGATGTTGCTCGGTTTCCAGGCGGCGCGCTTCGGCGACCGCACGGTCCAGCGCGGTGTAAAGCAGGCGCGACTCGTACTGCGTGTGCACCAGGTACAGGGCACTGCCCATGACCAAGGCAAAAAGCAGAAGATTCAGGCGTGCCATGGCTCAGACCTCGGTACGCTCAGCCACGCGCATGACCGCACTGCGCGCGCGCGGATTGGCCGCAACCTCCGCTGCGCCCGGTTTGATGCGATCGAGCGCCCTGAGCCGCATGGGCTGGGGCACGGCAAATGGAGCACGGCGGTCGAACACCTCTTTGGAATGCAAGGCGATGAACTGTTTGACGATGCGGTCTTCCAGCGAATGGAAGCTGATGACCACCAAGCGCCCGCCTGGCTGCAGCACCTGCAGGCTGGCTTCTAGCGCCTGTTGCAACTCTTCAAGTTCGGCGTTGATGAAAATCCGAAGAGCCTGAAATGTGCGCGTTGCAGGGTTCTGGCCCTGCTCGCGGGTTTTGACCGTGCCAGCCACGAGATCGGCCAGTTCTGCAGTGGTTGCGAGAGGCCCCCTTTCCTGCCGCCGAGCAACAATCGCCTTTGCAATGGGGCCAGCAAACCGTTCTTCACCATATTCACGTATCACCTCCGCAATCTGCCCTACTTCGGCGTCCGCCAACCACTCGGCCACGCTTTGACCGCGCGTGGTGTCCATGCGCATGTCCAGCGGACCGTCGAAACGAAAACTGAAACCCCGCTCCGGGGTGTCGATCTGCGGTGAACTCACGCCCAGATCCATGAGCACACCCGCGGCACTGGCGGGCGGTAAATCCGCCAGGTGGCGAAATCCCTCGTGCCGAATGGAAAAGCGCGCATCCGGGATGCGCGCTGCTTCTTGAATGGCTTCGGGGTCCTTGTCGAACGCCAGCAGACACCCCTGCGGCGAGAGCCGTGAGAGGATCCGCCGCGAATGCCCTCCCCTGCCAAAGGTGGCGTCGATCCAGGTACCGGCCGGTGCATCGCCTGCGCCGCCCAGCAATGCGTCGACCGCTTCTTCGAGCAGCACCGTGGTGTGTAAGGACTGGCCGGTCACCGTACGCCCTCAGAACGAAAAGTCACTGAAAACATCGGGCATCGCGTCCTGCATGGCCTTGGCTTCCTGGGCCTCGTAGGCGGCCTTGTCCCACAGCTCCAGGTGGTTGCCCATGCCCAGCAAAATGGCGTCCTTGGTGATGCCGGCGGCCTGGCGCAGCTCAGGAGAGACCAGCACCCGGCCCGTGGCATCCATGTCCACATCCATCGCATAGCCCATGAAGATGCGCTTCCAGCCTTGTGCCGACATGGGCAGCTGCGCAATGCGCTCGCGGAATTTTTCCCACTCGGGGCGCGGGAACACCATCAGGCAGCCGTGCGGGTGCCGGGTGATGGTGAGCATGCCGGAGGCGGTCGCGCTCAGGACGTCACGATGCCGGGTCGGCACAGAAAGCCGACCCTTCGCATCCAGACTGAGCGAAGAAGCCCCTTGAAACACGGTCCCAACCCCTTGCTGTTCGATAAACCCGGCACAAACCCCCAACGCGGGGGTGGACGGCACTTTTCACCACTAAATTGCACTTTTTTGCACTGTAGCAGGAAAAGCCTGTTCAACAAGGGGGCTTGCAACATCTTCTTGCAATGAAATCAAGGACTTAGGCGCGAGTCTGCAAGTCTGCGAACAGCAAAAACCGTTATGCAGAAAGCAGTTAGGCACGCCAATGAAAGTAACACCTGAGGCAATGGCGGGCATCGCTCCTCCGGCTAAGAACTTGTTTCGAGGACTCAGAACGTTGCGAACGTTCTCATTCCGCGGCCAAAGCATTCATGTCTGGACGCTGTCAAACCCAAGGTGGGCAGCGTCGTACGGTTCCACGTGGTGGTGGGCTGCCTCAAAGAATTGTATTGAAACGCAACAGAGCCCTTTGCGGGCAACGATTTTTTCTCCACTGAAATGCTGCGATGCATGAAGAAACGGAGATCACACGCGGTTGCAATTGAGCGGCCCTGATTCCCCATTGAACGGTCTGAAAGATTGGAATTTTGCTTAGCATTCGGCCCACAAAAAGATGAATGCAGAGGGAATGTTATGCAAGAGTACCAAGCGGTATCGGCTGGCGCGGGGCAAGGCGTTGCTTGCGCCGTAGGCGAAAAGAGACGGCCAAGCAACACCAGCGCCCTGGCTGCCCTGTGCACCCTAGCCCGCCTGCACCAAATAGCCGCAGACCCCGCCACCCTGGCCCACCAATTGGGCCTGCAGCCCAGCCAGTCGGCCAGCACCCAAGACCTGCTGCGCGCCGCCAAGCACGTAGGTCTTCAAGCCAAACTCTCACGCACCACCCTGGAGCGGCTACCCCTGTCCTCCTTGCCCGCACTGGCCCTGCTGCGCTCAGACAACGGTGAGGTGCGCTCCGTGGTGCTGGCCCAATGCGACGGCCAGCGGGTGCTGCTGCAAGACCCTAGCTCCCCGGGCTCCGGAGCCCGCCCCGTCATCGAATCTCTAGAAGCATTCGCCGCCCAATGGAGCGGCGAACTTATTTTGGTGACCAGCCGTGCCAGCTTGGCGGGGGCGCTCGCCAAGTTCGACTTCTCCTGGTTCATCCCCAGCCTCGTCAAACACCGCAAGCTTTTGGGCGAAGTGCTGCTGATTTCCTTCATGCTGCAGCTCTTTGCGCTGGTCAGCCCGCTGTTCTTTCAGGTGGTGATGGACAAGGTGCTGGTGCACCGGGGCGTCACTACGCTGGACGTGCTGGTCATCGGCCTGGTGGTGGTCGTGGTGTTCGAGAGTGTGCTCAATGCGCTGCGCAGCTACGTCTTCAGCCACACCACCAGTCGCATCGACGTAGAACTGGGCGCCCGGCTGTTTCGCCACCTGGTGCAACTGCCCCTGGCCTACTTCCAGGCACGCCGCGTGGGCGACTCGGTGGCGCGCGTGCGCGAACTCGAGAACATCCGCAGCTTCCTCACCGGCAACGCCCTCACGGTGCTGCTCGACGTGCTGTTCTCCGGCATCTTCATCGCCGTCATGCTGTTCTACAGCGTGCCACTGACGCTGATCGTGCTGGCCAGCCTGCCCCTGTACTTTGGCCTGAGCCTGGCCATCGTGCCCATCTTGCGCAAGCGGCTGGACGTCAAGTTCGCCCGAGGTGCAGAGAACCAGGCCATGCTGGTAGAGACCATCACCGGCATCCAGACCGTCAAAGCCAGCGCCCTGGAGCCCAGCTTTGCCCGCCGCTGGGACAACCAGTTGACCGCCTACGTCAGCGCCAGCTTCAAAACCCAGAACCTGGCCAGTTGGGCGCACGAAGGCGTCAACCTCATCGGCAAACTGGTCAACGCCGCCACCCTGTGGTACGGCGCCCATCTGGTGATGGGCAATCAACTCACCGTGGGCCAGTTTGTAGCCTTCAACATGTTCGCGCAGCGCGTGGCCCAGCCCATCATGCGCATGGCCCAGCTGTGGACCGACTTCCAGCAAACCGGCATCTCCATGGCCCGCCTGGGCGACATCCTGAACACCCGCACAGAAGTGCCCCCCAGCAGCGCCGCCCAGTTGCCCCCCATCAAGGGCCGCATCACGCTCGATGGCATCCACTTCCGGTACCGCCCCGAAGCAGCCCCGGTACTCGGCGGCGTCAGCCTGGACGTGCGCCCCGGTGAAGTTATCGGCATCGTGGGCCGCTCGGGCTCCGGCAAAAGCACACTCACAAAATTAGTGCAGCGCCTGTACACGCCCGAGCAGGGCCGCATCCTCGTGGACGGCATCGACATCGGTCTGATCGACGCCGCCCAGCTGCGCCGCCAGGTCGGCGTGGTGCTGCAGGAGAACCTGCTGTTCAACCGCAGCGTGCGCGAGAACATCGCCATCGCCGACCCCGCCGCCCCCATCGCCGCCGTGGTGCATGCCGCGCAACTGGCCGGCGCCCACGACTTCATCAGCGAACTGCCCGAAGGCTACGACACCCTGGTGGGCGAGCAGGGCAGCAGCCTCTCGGGCGGGCAGCGCCAGCGCATCACCATTGCGCGCGCCCTGTTCACCAACCCCCGCATCCTCATCCTGGACGAAGCCACCAGCGCGCTCGACTACGAATCCGAGGCCATCGTGCAGCGCAACATGGCGCACATCTGCCAGGGGCGCACCGTGCTCATCATTGCCCACCGCCTCTCCGCCGTGCGGCATGCCGACCGCATCATCGTGATGGACAAGGGCCGCATCGTCGAGGCGGGAGCGCACGACGCACTCATCCAAAAACAGCAAGGCCTGTACGCCCACCTGTGGCGCATGCAGGACGGCAGCCGGGCCGCGCCACCCCCGGCCAGCGCACCGGCCAGCACCCAGGGGGTGGCGGCATGAACGCCCCCGTGCCAACCGCCGCGCAAGCTGCTGTGCCAGCACCAGCACCCCCACTGCGCCACCCCGCCATTGAACTGCTGGAGCGCTACCGCGCCATCTTTCAGGCCGCGTGGGCCCACCGCACCGAGCTGGCCGGCCCCGCGCGCCTGGCCGACGAGCGCGCCTTCCTGCCCGCCGCGCTCAGCCTGCAGGAAACCCCCGTCCACCCCGCGCCGCGCAGGCTGGCCTACGCGCTGATGGCGCTGTTCGTGATCGCCCTGGCCTGGACCATCTTCGGCCAGGTCGACATCGTGGCCGTGGCCCCCGGCCGCATCATCGTGAGCGACCGCACCAAAGTCATCCAACCCCTGGAGCGCAGCGTAGTCAGCCGCATCCTCGTCAAGGACGGCGACCAGGTCGAAGCAGGCCAGGCCCTGGTGGAACTGGACCCCACCGCCGCCCAGGCGGACAAAGCCAGCCTGATTGAGACCCGCAAGGCCGCAGAGGCGGAATGGCTGCGCACCCGTGTCTTGCAGCAAATGCTATTAAAACAAGAGCATTTAACATATGCCCATAAAGTGCTAGGGGCTAAAAATACCACCAATCTGGAGCCCCCCGCCGACTGGACCCCCGGCGACAAGGCCGACGCCCAGGCCCAACTGGCGGCGGAGTGGAGCGACATCACCGCCCGCCTGGCCAAACTGTCTGCCGAACACCAGCGCCGCCAGGCCGAGATGGCCACCGTGCGCGCCATGATCGCCAAGCTGGACGCGACCGTGCCCATCGCCCGCCAGCGCGAGCAAGACTTTGCGGCACTCACCGCCCAGGGCTTCATGTCCGGCCATGCCAACCAGGACCGCACGCGCGAGCGCATCGAGTTGGAGCGCGATCTGGCCACCCAGCAAGCCCGGCTGCAAGAAGCCCGGGCCGCCCTGACGGAGGCCGAGCAAACCCGCAGCGCCTACCTGGCTGAAACCCGGCGCACCCTGAGCGAGCGCCAGGCCCAGGCCGACCTCAAGCGCCACCAGACCGGCCAGGAACTGACCAAGGCCACCCAGCGCGAACAACTGGCCACGCTTACCGCCCCGGTGGCGGGCACCGTGCAGCAGCTCGCCCTGCACACCGAAGGCGGCGTGGTCACCGAAGCGCAAGCCCTGATGGTCATCGTCCCGGGCAGCGCCAGCGTGAGCGCCGAGGTGACGCTAGAGAACAAGGACATCGGCTTCGTCACCCCCGGGCAGGACGTGGCCATCAAGCTGGAGACCTTCCCCTTCACGCGCTACGGCACGGTGAACGCCACGGTGCAGAAGGTGACGCAGGACGCGGTGAATGACGAGAAGCGCGGGGCAATCTTCCCGGCGACCCTCAAGCTCGATAAGACCTCCATCGATGTGGACGGCAAGCCCATAAAACTCGCGCCGGGGATGAATATCACGGCGGAGATCAAAACTGGCCAGCGCAGGGTTATTGAGTATCTGCTCAGTCCGATTCAGCGGGCGGGGGGCGAGAGTTTGAGGGAGCGGTGAGTGAAAAAAGGAATGCTCATGCACAAATTGGCAGAGATATTTGTAAATATCAATCCAATCAAGCACTGGAACAAAATTCGTCATCCAGTATATTTTCTTGCGATTTGCTACGGCATATGGGGATGGAACCCGCTCCCCAGTGATGAAGAGATGATTGAAAACTTCAAGACGCATCGTAGCGATTTTAAGGAAGCAGTTCGACGCTACAGAGAATACCAGTTTGGGAATGGAAAGAATGAATCAAACTGGTTCAAAGAGGGCGATACCCTGAATATTTTTAATAGAGCCAGCATCCATCATATAGATGATCAACTCGGAATATGGCTCCCCAATCCATATGCGGTTGAAACGGCGCTCAAGGTAGATGAGATTTTTAAAGAATTCGGAGAAATATCTGCGCGCGACAAATATAACCAAGATTTTTCCAGGGTCATGTTTTACAAAAAACACTCCACTCTCAAAATTGGACCCACCAATAACCCAAGAACAGGGAACCCTGAAACCGATAGCGCCATTGGGTACAGCCAGGTAACTATATTTTTTGGATCTATCTGGAAAGATTATGTGTACTTTCCGGAGGTGCCAAAGGTTGAGGATGGGTGGCTCTTGTACCCCTTGCAAACCACTTTGCGCAAATCTGACGACGCCACATATCATGAAAAAGAGAAAGTGATGACATGGCAAGATAGGGAAAGGGTTTTTTCATCACTCAATAGCTTCCCATTTCATTGGAGGAGATACGAATGCATCTATAGAAAAATAGAATCGCAATGGTATTTACGAATGTGCCATGGTAATAATATTTTCTTTTAAGGATTTTTATGGGTAAAGTGGTTTATTTGAGTGGTGCTGTCAGCGAGGCTTACAGCAAAAATGCCTTGGATTACATCAGAAAATTTGGTGGAGAAATAAATTCGGTTGCACAAGCAGCAAAAATTTCAGCTGGAGCAATTGCCGGCGCAATGGCGGAGGAAAACACGGCCTACGGATTCGGTGACATAGCACTTGATAAATACGCCAAATCAAGCTTCAAGCCGGATGAAGTAGGCTCTTCTTTGTTGGATGCTATCGCAGGAGGCCCCCTGGCTGTTGCCGCCTGGGAGGCGGCAAATGCCGCAAAATTGGCGACCGACCGAACCCATGCAGAATGGCAGGCGTTATACGCTGCTGCAAAAAGTTTCTCCGGGGTGCCCAGTGCAACCGACAAGCTTAAAAACCCCGCTCTGATTGATTCTGGACTGGGTAATTTCAAAATTTCAACAGCAATTGATCTTGTTATCGCCAACGCAAACAAGCCGGAATATGAATCGCTCAAACTGACGCAATATCTGACAGACTACCAAAAGCTTGTTTTGGATTTGATGAGTGACAAAAGCGACCTTACGGTGAAGTTGTATGCCTTGTACATGAAGGAAAATGCGGAACCATTTTTTATCAAAAACAATGCCTACGGTGGGCAATGGAACGCGCTGCCCCAGACGCTTCGCGATGCTTTGTTGGTAACCTACACCAATATTGGCGAGGAAGGGATGATTAAGCTCATGAAGACTCCCTATGAGCCTCAGCCTGCGTTGAAAACAGGAGGCGGCATCAATCATTTGTTCAATGCCAAAGCAATTGGCAGTGCATTGTCTCTTGCAGACTATGGTGCAGATGCAGAAGGCATGAGTGATCTTTCGGATATTGCGAAAAACCCAAGCGCAGCGGGATTGGCTTCCAGATATGCACTATCCAAATTGCGCTATGTTTCAATAGAAGGTATTGACTACTCTGCTAAAAACACATCTGGAGAACTTGATCTGTACGATCCAATCACTCGCACTGGGCAAATAACCAATCAATGGATTGAAGATCGCTCCAATGCGTTGATTGCATTCACGTCCTATAGCAAATCAGATCGGACGGATAATTTTCTCAATGCCGCAGGTCTTCCCTTCTGGATGCTGGGTGACGCAGAAATCACTGATGCAGCTACGGGAAAGCGCCTGACTGTGGATGGCTTTGATGCGGGGATCGTTGACAAACGCTACATCCACTTCGGCGACGCCCAAGCCAATCAACTCACAGGCGGTAGCAAGGAAGACCACCTCTACGGCGGCGCAGGCGCCGACACCCTCTCTGGCAAAGACGGCGCAGACTACCTCGAAGGCGGGGCCGATGCCGACACCTACGTGCTACAAACCGGCCTCACGGGCATAGACACCCTTGTTGACAGCGGCAGCAACACCCTCCAGGTCGACGGTAAAACCGTCTCCGGCGCCTTTGCCCAGGTGGCGGGCATGGGTGGCGACATTTACTACAGCGCCGACAAGTCCTACCAACTGCGCAAGGCAGAAAACGGCGTCTGGCGCCTGGCGGCCAAGGACGCAGGTACAGGGCAATACAGCGCAGTGGCCGACCTCAAGGGCTGGAAAGACGGCGACTACGGCCTCACCATCGGCGCGCCCACGCAAGAACCCGAACGCATCGCCCCGGTGGTGTACCCCAACAGCGTCGCCTACCTGGCCATGGACGGCGCAGCAGCCCCCAAGGGCGTGACCTTTGGCGGGGGTACCAAGAGCGACAGCTTCAACGGCAGCGCCTTTGACGACGTGATCACCACCGGCGGGGGCCTGAGCAACTACGTCATGGCCTTTGCGGGCGATGACATGGTGGTGGGGGGTGATGGCAGAGACTTCATTCGCACTGGCCAGAATTCCACCAGCCCCACGATCAAGGACAACGATATTGCCTTTGGTGGCGAGCACAGCGACGTACTCATGGGCGGCGCAGGCGACGACCAGCTTTGGGGTGAATACATCGACAGCGCCAACGAAGCGGCCGGGGCCGACAGCAGTGAACGCGGCGACTGGGTCAGTGGAGAGCTGGGCAACGATACCCTCAGCGGTTCTAGACGAAGCGACGTGCTGTTTGGTGGGGCGGGGCAAGATATCGCCAAGGGCGGCGCGGGCGATGATTTGATTCTGGGCGATGGGCATTACACACCGTATTCCAAGAGCATTGCACTGGACTATGCCGAGAGCCTTACCCAGTCCTTCATATGGGACGATGCCAGGCAAGACATGGTCAAGGTGACGCCGGGCAACTACGGCTTGCACCCGGTGACGATTGCCTCGGGCCAGGCCTTCAATTGGACCTGGGCGCCCACCGCGCAGAACGACTACGAACTCAAGGCGCCGGTGGGCCTGATCACCGACAAGCGTGTCGCTGCAGATGGGGGCGATGACCGCCTGTTTGGCGGCGAGGGGGCCGACTGGATGGCTGGGCAGACCGGAGGCGACACCCTGTTTGGCGGCGCGGGCGACGACATCATGTACGGCGACGACCTGGGCATGGCAGACGCCGATGCGGGCCAGGATCTCATGTATGGCGATGCAGGCAACGACAAGATGTATGGCGGGGCCAAGGAAGACGTGCTTGACGGTGGCCAGGGCGACGACAAGCTCTATGGCGAAGCGGGCAACGACTTTCTGCTGGGCCAGGAGGGCAGCGACGAGCTCTCGGGCGGCGAAGGTGCCGACACCTTGGACGGCGGCACCGGAGCAGACCGCCTGCTGGGCGGCGAGAATGACGACCAGCTGTGGGGTGCAGACGGGGACGACACCCTGGAAGGCGGCGCTGGAGCCGACCTCCTGCATGGCGGGCGCGGCAAAGACCAGCTGCAAGGGGGCGCGGGCGACGACACCTACCTGTTTGATGCAGGCGACGACGCAGGCGTGGTGAGCAGCGCCACCGACAGCGAGGGCAACAACACCATCGAGCTCAGCGGCGGCGCGCTCAAAGACATGCAACTGACCGGCAGCGACAGCGCCTGGCTGCTGCGCTACACCAAAGATGACAGTGTCCAGCTGAGCGGCAGCTTCAAGGTGCAGTGGGGCGGGCGCAGCTACACCCTGGCAGAACTCGTCAAGGCCATTGCCGACGCCAGCGGACCGGACACGCCACCGCCGGTGGACAACCGCGCGCCCAGCGTTGCGACCCCGCTCAAAGACGCCACCGTGGTCGAGCACGTACCGCTGATGCTCCTCATCCCCGAGGCCACCTTCACCGACCCCGACAAAGCCGACAAACTCACCTACAGCGCCAGCCTGGTCGGCGGTGCCGCCTTGCCCGCCTGGCTGGTGTTTGACGCGCCCACGCATACCCTGCGCGGCACGCCCGATGGCAATGCCGCTGGCACCCTGCAAGTGCGCATCACCGCCACCGACCCAGGGGGGCTGAGCGCCAGCAGCGACTTTGCGCTGACCATCAACGACGCACCAGTGCCGCCCGTGCCCCACACCATCGTGGGCACCCAGGGCGATGACACCCTCAAGGGAAGCGCCCAGGCCGATACCATGCGAGGCGATGCCGGCAACGACACCCTCAAGGGCATGGAAGGCGACGACGTGCTCTACGGCGAAGACGGCGAAGACACCCTGCGCGCAGGCGACGGTGCCGATACGCTCTATGGCGGTGCGGGCGATGATGCACTGTACGGCGATGCAGGAGACGACATCCTGGATGGTGGCGCGGGCAACGATATCGTGCAAGGGGGCCTGGGGAACGACACCTACCTGTTTGGCCGGGGCGACGGGCAAGACATGCTCAAAGGCCAAGCCGATGCTGCGCCGGGCAAGCTCAACACCTTGCGTTTTAAGGACGATGTCGCTGCAAGCGAAGTGCAGACGGAGCGCGACGGCACAGCGCTCTTGCTGCGCATCGCAGGCACCAGCGACAGCGTGCGGGTGGAGAACTTCTTTACCAGCAACGACCCCGGCAACGCCAGTAACCCGCTGCAGCAGGTGCAGTTTGCCGACGGCACGGTATGGGATCTGGCAGCCATCACCACTCGCGCAGCCACCGGCAATGACACCAGCGAAACCATCAAGGGCACCAACGGCGCAGACACTATCTACGCCGGTGCAGGCAACGACACCCTGCAAGGCCTGGGCGGAGACGACCTGCTCTACGGCGAAAACGGCGAAGACACGCTGCGCGCAGGCGACGGTGTAGACAAGCTCTACGGTGGTGCGGGGGACGATGCACTCTACGGCGATGCAGGCGATGACATCCTGGACGGCGGCACGGGCAATGACATTGTGCAAGGGGGCCTGGGCAATGACACCTACTTGTTTGGGCGCGGGGACGGGATCGATCGCCTGACAGAAAACGACAGCACACCCGGCAACACCGACATGCTGCAGTTTGCTGCAGGCGTCAGCACCGACCAACTATGGTTCCGCCGGGTCGGCAGCAATCTGGAGGTGAGCATCATCGGCAGCGGTGACATCTGCACGATCAGCCAGTGGTATGCGTCGGACGCGCGACACATCGAGCAGTTCAAGACAGCCGACGGCAAGATGCTGCTGGACAGCCAGGTCAACAACCTGGTGCAGGCCATGGCGGCGTTTGCACCGCCCGCAGCAGGGCAGACCATGCTAGCGGCCGACTACCAGACGGCACTGAACCCGGTGATTGCTGCCAACTGGCAGTAACACCAGGCTGCTGGGTATGCACCTGCGGCAGGTGCATACCCAGTGCCAACGGGGCGCCATCCATTACCAAGCAACCAACACTGAAGGAAAAACCATGCACAACATGCACTGGGACGAAAGCACGCAAACCTGGCGCGGCCAGGCACAGCCCTGGCAGATAGGGCAAGAGCCGCTGCACTACGCGGCATGGAACAAGCCTTTGCGGGTACCGAATGAATGGCTCGTACCCGTAGACGGACAGGCATTGCACGACCTGTGGCAACAACTACAGCGCCAAGACCTCGGCGCAACAGTTGTTGGCCTGGAGACTTACCCCATGAAGGATGCGCCCCAGGATACGCAGAGTGCGCTGAACCAACTGGTGCAAGCCATGGCAGCCTTTGCGCCGCCGGGCGCAGCGCAGCAGCAAGAGACATGGGGGCATTCGGCGGCGCAGCAGCAGATAGTGCTGTGGGCGGTCGATGGCAGTCAGTGGGCGTGAGTGCAGTTGCACGTCAACCGGCCGGGCTCTCGGAAGCATCGGCTGCCATTGGGCTGATCGGCCAAAGGCAAGACCTGTATCAGAGAATGTAGCGCGACAGGTCTTCGTCCTGGCTCAGGGCCTGCAGCCGCGCATCGACATAGGCGGCGTCCACGGTGACCGTCTGGCCCGAGCGGTGTGCGGCGTCGAAGCTGACTTCGTCGAGCAGGCGCTCCATCACGGTGGACAAGCGCCGCGCGCCAATGTTTTCGGTGCGCTCGTTCACCTCGAAGGCAATACTGGCCAGTCGCGTGATGCCCTCGGCCGTGAAGTCGAGCGTGACGCCCTCGGTGGCCAGCAAGGCTTTGTACTGCAGTACCAGCGAGGCGTCGGTCTGCATGAGGATGGCCTCGAAGTCCTGCACCGACAGGGAATCGAGCTCCACGCGGATCGGAAACCGCCCCTGGAGTTCGGGAATCAGGTCGCTGGGCTTGGACAGGTGGAATGCACCCGAGGCGATGAACAGAATGTGGTCCGTCTTGACCATGCCGTACTTGGTAGACACGGTAGTGCCTTCCACCAAAGGAAGCAGGTCGCGCTGGACACCCTGGCGGGAGACATCAGCGGAACTGGTCTCCTGGCGGGCAGTGACCTTGTCGATTTCGTCAATGAAAACCATGCCGTTCTGCTCGGCGCTGCGCACGGCCCGCAGCTTGATCTCTTCCTCATTGACCAATTTGCCTGCCTCCTCCTCGATGAGCAGGCGGCGCGCCTCGGCAATCGTGAGCTTGCGTACCTGGCGCTTGCCCTGGCCCATCTGACTGAAGACGCCGCGCAACTGCTCGGCCATCTCCTCCATGCCTGAGGGCCCCATAATTTCAAGCTGCGGCCGGGATTCGGCCAGGTCAATCTCGATGTCCTTGTCGTCGAGCTGCCCTTCGCGCAGTTTCTTGCGAAAAACCTGGCGCGCCGTGCTATCGGCGGGGGGCTCGCTGCCTGGGGTGCGCGCCGTGGGAACCAGCACATCAAGAATGCGCTCTTCTGCTGCGTCCTCGGCACGTGTGCGAACCTGGCGCACCTGGACCTCGCGCTCTTGCTTGACGGCCACTTCCATCAGGTCACGGATGATGGCGTCCACATCCTTGCCCACGTAGCCCACCTCGGTGAATTTGGTGGCCTCGACCTTGATGAAGGGCGCATCGGCCAGGCGCGCCAAACGGCGGGCGATCTCGGTCTTGCCAACCCCCGTGGGACCGATCATGAGAATATTCTTGGGCGTGATCTCGTGGCGCAGGGGCTCCTGCACCTGTTGGCGGCGCCAGCGGTTGCGCAGTGCGATGGCCACCGCACGCTTGGCGGACGCCTGGCCCACGATGTGCCGGTCGAGTTCGGAGACGATTTCCTGGGGGGTCATGGAGGACATGGGCAATTCTTCAAGAGAAATAGCCTTCGAACGCTTATGTAGAAAGCGCCTGCAGCTATCAAAAATATATCAAAATACGCCGTTACAGCGTCTCGATGGTGTGGTGCATGTTGGTGTAGATGCACAACTCCCCCGCAATCCCCAGCGACTTGCGCACGATTTCCTCGGCCGACAGATCGGTGTTCTGCAGCAGCGCCTTGGCAGCCGAGTGCGCGTAAGCGCCGCCCGATCCAATCGCCACAATGCCCTGCTCGGGCTCCAGCACGTCGCCATTGCCGGTGATGATGAGCGACGCCTCCAGGTCGGCCACGGCCAGCATGGCTTCGAGGCGGCGCAGCACGCGGTCGGTGCGCCAGTCCTTGGTCAGCTCGATGGCAGCACGCACCAGATGGCCCTGGTGTTTGTCCAGCTTGGCCTCGAAGCGCTCGAACAGCGTGAATGCATCGGCCGTAGCGCCGGCAAAACCCGCGAGCACCTTGCCGTGGTGGAGTTTGCGCACCTTGCGCGCTGTGCCCTTGACGACGATGTTGCCCAGGGTAACCTGGCCATCGCCGCCAATGGCAACCTGCACGCCGTCGGGTGTCTGGCGGCGCACGCTGATGATGGTGGTGCCGTGAAACACCGGAGAGGAGCTGGATGAAGTCATAGCGCCAGCAGGTGCGGGCGATGGGCGCAATTACAAGCCCCACAAGCCAGGATCTGCCGCGCCTTCAATCCTTGCGAGGAACGACCCAGGCGTGCTCGCTGACGCCCACCACGTTGAAGAACACAGCCACCAAACGGTGCAGGTTGATGAACTGCACCACCCGCCCTTGGCCCTGCTGCTGGGCAGCCCAGTTGAGCACCGAGCCAGCCGCCGAAAAATCGATGCGGATCAGGCGGTCGCAGGGAATAAAAATGGGCTCTCCTGCGGGCACCAGTTCCTCCAGCCCCTCCAGCAAAGGACCTGCATCGCCTTCGATATGGCCCGACAAACCCGCCAGCGGCGGCCGCGAGTCGCCAAATCCGGTCAGAGGCGCAGGCGTGGTGGAGTCCTTCCAGTGAGGCCGTGCAACCAGTCCCTGCACAGGAGCCGGCGGGGGCGCGGGTTCGGCGTTCAGCGCAGCATCGCTGTAACCACAACGCGGCGGCACCCAGGAAGGGGGGGAGACTTCATAGGTCACGCAGTAGTCGAGCGCCACCATCTCAAACTCATCGGGCCGCCCCATAAAGCGCAGCGCCTCCATGCGCAGGCGCCACCATTCGGGATTGGTGTTGCGGTCACCCGACTGGGTATTCGCTTCCATCAGTGCCTGCAGCACATCAGCGCCCACAAAAACGATTTGTGCATCCTGCCCCGCCCAGCGGGCGAACTCGTTGGCCAATGCCGTCAAGGCGGCATCGTCGATGCTGGTGATGCGCGACCAGGTCAGTGTCCAGGGCGAAGCCGCCCGAGCGAGCGAAGCCTGCAGCGCGGCGACCGATTGGAGCGTGAGCGCCGGTGGAGCGTTCCAGTGGAAGTCACGGCGTGCGGGCGCGGGCGTGTCCTGCACCACGGTTTCCAGGCCGAGCTGCTCAGGCATGGAGAACCACAGGGGCGCAGAGCGCGAAAAACGGGCGGCAAAATCAATCGCCAGGGTATCAAAGCGCTCCTGCTGACCAGTGGCGCGGTACAGGTCGAACAGCGTCATCCAGATCTCAAACTGATGCTCTGCAGCGTCCTGCGCGTGCCGTTCCAGCACTTCGAGCAGGCCTGCCTCTGCGCCGGCATGGTCGCCATTGGCAAAACGGATGGCTGCTTCTTCCAGGTCGGGTTCGTGCACGAATTCCTCCATTTCGGGTGCCGATGCGGACACGGGCGCGGCGGGGGGGCCGGGCGGGCGGGCGGGCGGCGGGCTGGGGGCTCCGGTCAACACCTGCGAGGAGACATTGCCAAACCCCGCGATGGTCATACTGTCGTTGGCAAACAGCGGCTCTGCACCGGCCTGGGGCGCCAGAGCCGCTGGCAGAGACAAGGGAGCTGTGGGTGCAAAAGCCTGGGCCGCCTGCTGCGCACTGCCTGCATCCTGCGCAGGAGGCGTAGAGGTATCGCCATTCTGCTTGCTTTTCCACCACTGCATCGACATCTGCGCTTCGATTTCGTCGATCTTCTTGATCGTCACCGCGCGTTCGCCAGGTGAAGTGAGGCTGCTCTGGAAAAATGAAGGACGGGCGGCAGGGTCTTCGACCCGCTGGCCCGTCAGGGTGTCGCGTTGGCGCAGCTTGCGCAGCTGATCGAACTCCCGGCGGCGCACGAAGTCGTTGCGACGCTTGCGCTCGATCATCTCCTTGAGCATCTGCTTGCTGTACTGGCTCTCCTTGTCTTCCTGGATAGAGTCCAGATCCGTCCAGCTGACGGTCGGGTTGCGCACAAACCGCACCACCTTGGACAGGAGGCCGCCGCCGGAGGGGGTGTCTTCCTTGCTCATGGTGGTGGTCTGGTTCTCAATGGCGCACGGTTTTCTCGCGCAAGCTCAATCGCCAAACATCTTCTGTTTGAGCTCGCGGCGCTGCTGCGCTTCGAGCGACAAGGTGGCCGTGGGTCGCGCCAGAAGGCGGCCCACGCCAATGGGCTCACCCGTCTCGTCGCAGTAACCGTAGTCACCGGCGTCGATACGGCCAATCGACTGCTCGATCTTCTTGAGCAGCTTGCGCTCGCGGTCGCGTGTGCGCAATTCCAGCGCGTGCTCCTCTTCGATGGTGGCGCGGTCGGCCGGGTCGGGCACGACCACGGTGTCCTCGCGCAGGTGCTCGGTGGTCTCTCCGGCGTTGGCGTGTATGTCTTGCTTGAGCAGCACCAGCTTATGGCGGAAAAACGCCATCTGCTTGTCGTTCATGTACTCGTCGTCGGGCATGGCCAACACTTCCGCGTCGGTCAGTTCCTCAACAGACTTGGTTTTCCAGTTGTTCGCCAGCTTGACATCCTTCTTGATGGAGGCCAGAGACGGGGACACTTGCATGGTCGTGGGCATGGTATTCGTGTAGCTCGCTTTGGCAGCCGTTGATGCAACAGACTGCGCCATGGATGGTACGGTCAATTGGGCCAGGCGCGAAGAAGGTCGAGTACTGCGTGCGGGCACCTGTCCGGCGGCCACGGGCGCCACGGGTTCAATCACCTTGGCCGGCGCCTTGGCGGCTACCGGCTTAGCGGCGGCCGCAGAGGTTTTGGCGGGTGCCTTGGTTTTGCTGGTTTCAGCTTTCAATTCAGGTCTCCTCGCGGTTCGGGCAACCCGCAACAGCACAGATGGAGCGCTGGCGGGAGGGTGAATAGTATGCCCTTGTGTTCACCGGGGCGCGATTGTATCGACACCGGCTGACTGTGGGCACTGCGTTGCTCATTACCCACATACCCCGGTGCGATCAACGCAGTGCGTATTCTTGACTTCAGGCAAGACAGCGGTCCAGGCCCTGTTCCAGGATATCGCGCGGCAGGTCGATGCCGATGAACACCATGCGGCTCTGGCGCGCCTCGTCTTGCGCCCACTGCGGCCCCAGGTCGCTGCCCATGAGTTGGTGCACGCCCTGAAAAATGACCTTCCGCTCGGTACCCACCATGTTCAGCACCCCCTTGTAACGCAGCATGCGCGGGCCATAGATATTGACGATGGCGCCCAGAAAATCCTCCAGCTTGGCAGGGTCGAAGGGGCGGTCCGAGCGGTAGACAAAGCTCTTGACGTCATCGTCGTGGTGATGGTGGTGGCCATGGCCGTGCTGGTGCGACGGGTGGTTGCAGTGTTCACCATGCGCATGGTCGTGGTGTTCATGCCCGTGGCCATGGTGGCTGTGGGCCTCTTCTTCCTGGAGGAATTCGGGGTCGATGTCGAGCTTGGTGTTGAGGTTGAAGCCCCGCAGATCCAGCACCTCGGCAATGGGCACCTCGCCAAAATGCACGGCCTTGATGGGCGCACGCGGGTTCATGTGTTTGAGCCGGTGGATCAGCGCATCGGTTTCTTCCTGGCTGACCAACTCGGTCTTGGACAGGAAGATCTGGTCCGCAAACCCCACCTGGCGACGCGCCTCCTGGCGGTCGTTGAGCTGCTGGGCAGCGTGCTTGGCATCGACCAGCGTGATGATGGAGTCGATCAGGTAGGTCTCGGCGATCTCTTCGTCCATGAAGAACGTCTGCGCCACAGGGCCAGGATCGGCCAGGCCGGTGGTTTCGATCACGATGCGGTCGAAATCCAGGAGCCCCTTGCGCTTTTTGGCGGCCAGCAGTTGCAGCGTCTCGCGCAAGTCTTCGCGAATGGTGCAGCAGATGCAGCCGTTGCTCATCTGCACGATCTGCTCCTTGGAGTCGGTCACGAGAATGTCGGTGTCGATGTTTTCTTCACCGAACTCGTTCTCGATCACAGCAATTTTCTGCCCGTGGGCTTCGCTCAGCAGGCGCTTGAGCAGCGTGGTTTTGCCCGAGCCCAGAAAGCCGGTCAGGATGGTGGCAGGAATGAGAGACATGGAAGGCCTTGAAATGAAAGACGACCGCCGCACCCGCCCGGGCGCAGTACGGTGATGGCAAAAAGATAGGGAGACTGTAGCGGAGCTGTCAAGCCCCTGGCGCTGCGAGGCCTGCAGCTCTCAAGGCATTTGCGCTCCAAAGCTCATGGACAAAGCGGAAAACGCTATCACTTCAATAGCTATTTGCGCCGCGCGCGGGGGTGGGCCTGGTCGTACACCTTGGCCAGGTGCTGGTAATCCAGCCGCGTATACACCTGCGTGGTGGTGATGCTGGCGTGCCCCAGCAGTTCCTGCACGGCGCGCAGGTCGCCGCTCGATTGCAGCAGGTGGCTGGCAAACGAGTGGCGCAGCATGTGCGGGTGCACCGGCGTGGTCAGCCCGGCCTGCCCGCTGCGCTGGCGCAGGCGCAGCCAGACCGACTGCGCCGACAGCCGCTTGCCGCGCTGGCCCACGAACAAGGCCGCATCCAGCGCGCCGGGCGCAAAGGGTGTGGCGCGCAGCTGCAGCCAGGCCTGCAGCGCCTGCAGCGCCGCGCCGCCCACGGGCAGGCTGCGGCGCTTGCTGCCCTTGCCCAACACATGGGCCTCGGCGCCCTGCAGGTCGATCCAGCCTCGGCCCAGGCGCTCGGTATCGGGGCCGGCGGCGGCGTCCAGCCCTACCAGTTCGCCCACGCGCAGGCCGCAGCCGTAGAGCAATTCGACCATGGCAATATCGCGCGCCTCCAGCCAGGGGTCGGCGCCACTTTCGGCATAGTCGGACAGGCGCACCGCGTCGTCCACGCCCAGCGCCTTGGGCAAGGGCTTGGGGGCTTTGGGGGCGCGCACGTCCTGCACGGGGTTGTGCCCTGTCAGCCCCTGGCGCGCGGCCCAGACGAAGAAACCGCGCCAACCCGAAAGAATGAGCGCGATACCGCGCCCGCTGCGCCCGCTGCCGTGCATCTGCGCCACAAAGCGGCGGATGTGGGCGGCCTGCAATTGCAATAGCGGCACCCCCGCCTGGGCGGCATGGCGCGCCAACCGATCCAGATCCAGCGTGTACAACACCAGCGTGCGCGCGGCCAGGCGCTTTTCGACACGCACATGCTCCAGGTAGCGCAGCACCAGCGGGTCGGTGGGCTGCGGTGTGGCCAGCGCGTCGGGCATGGGCTCAACCCACCATAAAGAACACCGGGCTGTCAGCACACGCCACAGCGCAGGTCCGCCGCATCGGGTGCAGCTCCAGCGCGGGACGCGGAGCCAGGGCCGCCCCGCAGCAAGGGCGTCGTCCCCCTTGGAGGGGAGTGCGCCACAGGCGACGCAGGGGGGGCTTCATTTCAACCGCTGCAGCGCAGCGCTGGCCAGCTCGGACATGCGTGAGAGAAAGTCGGTCCCCATGGTGGCGTCAAAGCGCTGCGGGTCGGGCGAGCCCAGCACCAAGAGGCCAAAGGCGGGCGTCGCGCTGTCGATGGCGCCCACGCGCAGCGGCAGCAAGGCAATGGACTGGGCGGTCTCTCCCGGCGCTTGCGCCAGCCAACCGGCCGGCTCGAACCCCAGATTGGGGCCGCAGAACGGCATGGTGAGCGACGAAGCAAAGGCCTGGGCATCTTCACTCGCGCCCAGGGCAAAGTCGCAGTCGATGTAGGCGCCCGACACCCCCCACACGCGCACGGCGGCCAGCGGCACATCGAACAAGGCGCATACGCCATCCACCACGGCAGGCGGCAGGTCGATGGGGTCGCGCACCTGCAGCAGGGAGCCGGTCCACTGGTGCACCTTCTGGGCGATGGCCTCGTTTTCGTGGCTGTTGCGCACCATTTCCATCACGCGCTGTTCCAGCCCCTTGATCTTCTCGCGCAGCATTTCGGCCTGGCGCTCCTGCAGGCTCACGGCGCGCTGGCCGTGCGGGCTGGTGAACTGCACGCTGGCCAGCACCTCGGCGTGGCGTTCAAAGAAGCCGGGTGTGCTCAGCAGAAAGTTGGCGATGTCTTCTTCGGTGATGGGAGGGATGTGGTTCATGGTGCGTCAGGGATGTCGATCTGGCCTTCGAACACGGTAGTGGCCGGGCCGGTCATGAAAACGGAGTCGGCCTCGTCGCCGCTCCAGGCAATGGTGAGCAAGCCGCCGTGCGTTTGTACATGCACGCGCGCATCGAGCAGCCCCAGCCGGATACCCGCCGCCACGGCCGCGCAGGCACCCGTGCCGCAGGCCAGGGTTTCACCGGCGCCGCGCTCATACACGCGCAGGCGCACATGCCCGCGGTCCAGCACCTGCAAAAAGCCCGCGTTGACCCGCTGCGGAAAGCGCGCATGGCGCTCGATCAGCGGGCCGGTCAGCAGCACGGGCGCGGTGTCCACATCCTGAACCAGTTGCACGGCGTGCGGGTTACCCATGGACACAACCGCTACAAAAACAGTAGCTTGTTGCGCTTGCGCATCAAGCGCTAGAGGCCATTTTTGCCCCGAACCCTGGGACACGGGCGCAAGGCCTGATGCGTCGAACGGCACGCGCGCCGGGTCGAACACGGGGCGACCCATGTCCACCGTCACGCGGCCATCGGGGGTGAGCTGGGGAGCAATCACGCCCGAGAGCGTCTGCACCCGGATGGTGTCGCGCGTGGTCAAACCCTTGTCGCGCACATAGCGTGCAAAACAGCGTGCGCCGTTGCCGCACTGCTCCACCTCGCTGCCGTCGGCGTTGTGTATGGCGTATTCAAAGTCGATCCCTTCGCCCGGCGAGGGCCGCACCGAGAGGATCTGGTCGGCACCGACACCAAAGTGCCGGTCGGCCAGAAAGCGGTATTGGGCCGTCGTCAGGCCCAGCGGGCCCTGGGTTTCGTCGAGCACGACGAAATCGTTGCCCGCGCCTTGCATTTTGGTGAAGCGAATCTTCATGGCTTGGATTATCGTGGCTGGCTGCTGTCCATGTCCGGGCATTTTTTCCGGTCTGATTTCACCAAGGAACCGCCATGCACGATCTCTCTGCCTTCCCCATCACCCGCAAATGGCCCGCCCGGCACCCGGACCGCATCCAGCTCTACTCACTGCCTACGCCCAATGGCGTGAAGGCCTCGATCATGCTGGAGGAAACCGGCCTGCCTTACGAGCCGCATCTGGTGCGCTTTGACAGCAACGACCAGATGTCGCCGGAGTTTCTATCGCTCAACCCGAACAACAAGATCCCCGCCCTCATCGACCCCGACGGCCCCGGCGGCCAGCCGCTGGCGCTGTTCGAGTCGGGCGCCATCCTGGTCTACCTGGCCGATAAGAGCGGGCGCTTCATGCCCAAAGACCCCGCCGCGCGGTACCACACGCTGCAGTGGTTGATGTGGCAAATGGGCGGCGTAGGCCCCATGTTTGGCCAACTGGGGTTCTTCAACAAATTTGCCGGCAAGGATTGGGAAGACAAGCGCCCGCTGGGCCGCTACGTGGCCGAGTCCAAGCGCCTGCTGGGTGTGCTGGAGCAGCGCCTGACGGGCCGCGACTGGATCATGGGCCAGGACTACACCGTGGCCGACATCGCCACCTTCCCGTGGGTGCGCAACCTGGTCGGGTTCTATGAAGCCGGTGCACTGGTGGAGTTTGACCAGTTCCCGCAGGTGCAGCGCGCGCTGGCGGCGTTTGTGGAGCGGCCCGCAGTGCAGCGCGGGCTGGCGATTCCCGCCCGCGACTGAAAAACGCATCGCCCACAGCGCACGCAACTGGCGCGCCCCAGGCCAGGGCTCCCGCGCAAGGGCCGCCAGCATTCCCATGTACGGGCGCTGGGAGCGTCCCCCTGCCCGCTGCGCGCAGCGATGCGAGAGCGAGGGGGAAGCGGCGCAGCCGCTCAGGGGGATGCTCATAATGCAGCCATGACACGCCCCAGCCAGCAACTGCACCCGCAGCGCGAACCCGTTCGCCCCCTCTCCGCCGCCACCGTCCTGCTGCTGCGCGACGCACCGCCCGAGAGCGGGCCCCCCGGCCTGCAGGTGCTGATGACGCGGCGCTCGACCCAAGCCAGCTTTGCGCCTGGCGCCTATGTGTTCCCAGGCGGAGGCATCGACGCACTGGACGCCGACCCCGCCACGCACGCCGCTGCAGCGCGCCGCCCCAGCCAGAGCGACGAACACCTCACCCAAGCCATTGCCGCCATCCGCGAGAGTTTCGAGGAGCTGGGCGTGCTGCTGGCGCGCCACGCCGATGGCCGCATGGCGGGCGCCAACGACATTGCCGCGCTGAACCGCCACGCGCCCTTTGCCGCCCAGTGCCAGGCCCGGGGCCTGCAGCTGGCGGCCGACAGCGTGTTTGTGCTGGCACGCTGGACCGCCGACCGCGACCTGCCCAAGCGCTTTGACGTGCCTTTTCTGGTGGCGCGCATGCCCGAAGGCCAGACCCCGATCGCCGATGAAACCGAGCAGTTCGAGCCCGTGTGGGTGCGCCCGCAAGAGGCGCTGGAGCGGCACGAGGCCGGCCAGTTCTTCATGATTTTCCCGACCATCCGCACGCTGCAGCGCCTGGCACGCTTCGACAGCGCCCAGGCCGTGCTGACCGCCTGCGCGGGCGAGGCGCCGTTGTGGACGAGTTGCCCGCGCGCGGGCCTGCTGGCCGGCAAAGAGGCACGCTACATGGAAGACGAAATGCCGTTTGGCGAGTTGGCCCTGGTTTGCCCCGACGGGCAGATCGTGCACCCGCTGGACTGGCAGAGCGAGCGCCCCGTACAGCTTTTGAAAAACCTGCAGCGCCTGACCGCACCCAACCCCGGCGTGATGACCGGCCCCGGCACCAACAGCTACCTGGTGGGCGACCCGGCCACGGGCTACATCGCCATCGACCCCGGCCCGCAGGACGCACAGCACCTCGAACGCTTGTGGCGCGCCGCGGGGGGCGACATCCGCATGATCGTCTGCACCCACTCGCACCCCGACCATTCGCCCGGCGCAGCACCGCTGCAGGCCTTGTGCGTGCAGGCCGGGCGCGCTGCACCGCCCATCCTGGGCCTGCCCTCGGCCCCCACGGCACGGGCAGCCAGCGAATTCACGCCCGAGCGTTCGCTACAAAATGGAGAGCTACTCACGCTTACTGGACAAGCGCTAGATGGCAAAATTACCCATACCCTACAGGTAGTGCACACGCCCGGCCATGCCGCCAACCACCTGTGCCTGCTGTTGGTCGAAGATGCCCTGCTGTTCAGCGGCGACCACATCCTCAACGGCAGCACCACCGTGGTCGACCCGCCCGACGGCAACATGGCCGACTACCTGGATTCGCTCAATGCGCTCGATGCGCTGTGTGCGCAGCACGGGGTCGAATTCATTTTGCCCGCGCACGGTTACGTGCTGGGCTTTGCCCGCCAGGCCATTGCCCAGCTCAAGGCGCACCGACTGGCACGCGAGGCCAAGGTCATCGCCGCCATGCAGGCCCTGCCGGACGGCAGTGTGGAGGACTGGGTGGCGCATGCCTACGCCGACGTGCCGCAGCGCATCTGGCCCGTGGCCCAGCGCTCGCTGATCGCCCATGTGGAACGCATCCGCGCTCTGGGCCCTGGGAATGATTAACCCCCCCCTGCGCCGCTGCGCGTCTTCCCCCAGGGGGACGCCACCCGTGCGGCGGGGCGGTCCTTGCACGGCGGCCCACGCCGCAAGCGTGCCAGTTTCATAGGCAGCGAGCGACATACCAAACAATATGACTGAAACACAACGACTGGCCAAGCGCCTGGCCGCCGAACACAGCCTCTCGCGCAGCACCGCCGAGCAGTACATCGAAGGCGGTTTCGTCAGCGTCGATGGCAAAACCGTCGAAATACCCGGCGCCCGCGTGGCGCCACACCAGCGCGTACTGCTGACACCGGGCGCCAGCCTGTTCGACCTGGTTCCCGTCACCCTGCTGCTGCACAAGCCACCGGGCTTTGAAGCCGGCTTGGGCATGGAAGCGGGCCACGCCGCCCACAGCAGCCGCAGCCAGGGCGCGCCCGCAGCCCTTGGCCTGCTGAACGCCGCATCGCACATGCCCGAGGATGCCTCCGACATCCAGGTGCTGCTGCGCCACTTCAAACAGCTCGAATGCTTTACGCCCCTGCCCACACCCGCCAGCGGCCTGGTGGTGTACACGCAGGACAAGCGCATTGCGCGCAAGCTGCAGGAGGACATCGAGTCGCTGGAGCAGGAGTGCATTGTGGAAGTGGCGGGCCAGATCGCCGAGAACGGCCTCAAGCGCCTGTGCCACGGCCTCACATTCAACGGCCGGCCGCTGCCGCCCATCAAGGTGAGCTGGCAGAACGAGACCAAGCTGCGCTTTGCGCTGCAGGGCATCCGCCCCGGGCAGATCCCGGCCATGTGCGAGGCCGTGGGCCTGCGCGTGATGGCGATCAAGCGCATCCGCATCGGCCGCGTGCCCCTGGCCAAGGTGCCCGAGGGCCAGTGGCGTTATCTGCAGCCTTGGGAAAAATTCTGACACCCCCCTGTGGCGCTGCGCGCCTTCCCCCCTCTCTCGGCTTCGCCGGGAGGGGGGACGCCCCCAGCGCGGCGGGGCGGCCCTTGCGCGGGGGCCGCTGGCCTGGGCCGCGCCGGGTTCATGCGTTGCGGGCGATGCGCGGTGCCTTGGGTCACAGACATCAAAAACCATAGCTGCCTGCGCAGAATGTATGCGCCGCGAAGGCACTTTTGACTTAAAAACCTGCCCTCCACTGCTACACTGCGCGGCCACCCTGGAGGGAGACCATGGACCAACGCAACAGCAGCAGCGCCCCGGCGAACACCATCGACACGCATCCCCTGGAATTCACCGGCAGCGGCGGCGAATATTTCCGCGTCTGGATCGTCAACGTGCTGCTCAGCGTCATCACCCTGGGCTTTTACACGCCCTGGGCGCGGCGGCGCACGGCGCAGTATTTCTACAGCCACACGCAGGTCGCCGACAGCCCGCTAGAGTTCACCGCCCCCCAGGGCAAGATGGTCAAGGGTTTTGTACTGCTGGTACTGATCACGCTGGCCTACAACATCGCGGCCAACACCGGGCAGGACACGGCCGTGGCCCTGTTCTTGCTGGCCGGTGCCGCGCTGGCACCCTTCATCTGGGCCAGCGCCATGCGCTTTCGCCTGGGCGCCACGCGCTGGCGCGGCCTGCGCCTGCAGTTCACCGCGAGCTGGAAAGAGGTCTACATTGCCAGCTGGCCGGTGTTTGCGCTGGCGCTGGTGTGGTTTGGCGTTTTCTTTGGCCTGCAGATGCTGTCCCCCGAACTCTCGGACGTGCTGCAAGCGGCCGAAGAAGAAATCCGCAAGCCGCGCATGCCCGCGTTCACACCGGCCATGGGCGGCCTGCTGGTGCTGGGACTGGTGCTCACGGTGCTGTGTTTCATCCGCCTCGAATACAACTACAAAAGCCTGCTGGTGCGGCGTGCGCATCTGGGCGCCGAACCGGGCCGCTGGAAACCCGTGTACATGGATTTCGTGAAAGTCTGGCTGGCCACCGTGGCGGTGTTCATCGTGTGCGTGGTCCTCATCTCCGTGCTCGTCAGCGTGCTGGCGGGCGGCTCGCTCGCCCTGGCGGCGGCGGCCAGCAAGCAGCTGGGGCTGTGGATGTTCGTGATCCTGATGGTGGCCATCGTGGCGGGCGTCTTCTTGCTGTTCCTTGCATCGGCCCCAGCCCGCGCCTACCGCGAGGCCCGCATGTTCCAGCTGATGTGGAACAACATCGGCGTGGGCCAGATCGCGCGTTTCAAGTGCGATTTGCGCAGTACGGGCTATGTGTGGCTGCGCCTCAAGAACATGCTGCTCACCCTGTGCACGCTGGGCCTGTACCGGCCCTTTGCGCGGGTGAGTGAATACCGCATGAAGGTGGAATCCGTGACAGCGCATGTCAAGGGCGGCGTGGAGCAGGTGGCGGGCCGCATGGTGCGCCAGCAGCAGGGCGGCCTGGGCGATGCGCTGGCCGATGCGGCAGGCCTCGATCTGATTGGGTGATGGGGAACACCCCCCTGCGGCGCCTTCCCCCCGCTCTCGAATCGCTGCGCGATTCGGGCAGGGGGACGCTCCCAGCGCCCGTACATGGGAATGCTGGCGGCCCTTGCGCGAGAGCCCTGGCATGGCGCCGCGCTAGCTTTGGCAGTCGGCGCACTGGCTTTGTGGAGGAGACAACCCGGTGAACACCTCTCCAGAATCCACCAGCGCGCCTGGCGATCTGCTGCCGGGGCGCTGGTTTGATGGGCGCAGCAGCAAGGCCCGGCCCGTGGTGGTGGGCCTGCAGCCCACGCCCCAAGGTCCCTCGCTGGTGCTGCACCCGCTGTCGCCGCCGGGCGCGGCGCCCGTGGTGTTTACCAGCACACAGGTCGACTGGCCCGAAGCCTGGAACGAACGCCGCCCGCCCCTGCGCGTGGTGGTGGACCTGCGCGATCACGGCAGTGTGGAGATCGACGCCGTGGCCCAGTGGCGTGCCGCCCTGGCCGCCGCGGGCAACCGCCCCGGCATTGCCCAGCGCATGCAGACCCGCTGGCCCGCGCTGCTGGGCGTGGCACTCGCCGCCGTGGTCGGCCTCGCCCTGTTCTACCGCTATGGCACGCCCTGGGCAGCCACGCAGCTCACGCGCTTTGTACCGCTGTCATGGGAAACCAGCGTGGCCCAAAGCGCGCTACAGCAAATGGACGACGGCACGCTCAAGCCCAGCACGTTGCCCCGTGCGCGGCAAGACGCACTCAAGGCACGGTTGGATGCGCTGGTGCGGCAAACACCCGCTTCGCTGCACCGTTACCACGGCTACCGGCCGCCGCTGTCGCTGGAATTTCGCGCGGGCATGGGGGCCAACGCCTTTGCCCTGCCCGGCGGCAAGATCGTGATGACCGATGGCATCGTCAAAGCCGCCGCCGACAAGGGCCTGCCCGACGATGCCCTGGTGGGCGTGCTGGCCCACGAAATCGGCCATGTGGTGCACCGCCACACCACGCGCATGGTGGTGGAGCAGGGCGTGCTGCAAATGGGCCTGGGGCTGGCGCTGGGCGATGTGTCGACCATGGTGTCCACGGGCAGCGCACTGCTCACGGGGCTGCACTACCGCCGCAGCCACGAGCGCGAGGCCGACTGCTACGCCATCGGCCTGATGCGCCACGCCGCCCTGCCCACGGCACCCATGGGCCAGTTGCTGCTGGCCATGGCGCATGAGGAAGAAGCCCAAGCGAAGAAATCAGACGCCCCCGCATCGGCGGCGGACAAAGGCAAGGCCCGTGCGGACGCAAAGGCGCACCCGGTCTGGTCGCTGCTGAGCAGCCACCCGGACACCATCCAACGCGCCACCGAACTGCAGCAGGGCCAAGCACCGCACTGCCCGCAAATGTATTGAAAAAGATAGCTACCAGCGCTTACTGCATAAGCGTTGGAGCCATTTTTTGCGTGTAAAGTGTGAAGCATGCCGATAAGCCGGATTCTGTGCACTGCGGTTGCCCGCAATGTGACCGCCATTACTCTGGGCCGGGTGTCGCCACCACGGCTCGATGCTACCTACCCGCCAACTCTGCGGAACCACATCAACGTTGGCCTACTTGGCATTGCTGCGCGTAGAGATTGCCCGTTTCACCCAAGTCGCGTTCCGCGCCTTGGGTGGCTATGGGGCTTCAGGCTTGCGCCTGAGCGTCTGGCTTGCGCCAGCCGGTGCCAGCTTGCGCTGGCCCCCCATAGAACACCCTTGGTGGCTGAAAACGACCTGACTCGTCTCTGTTGCTCTGATCCTCACCTCACGGTGGGCAGCCGTTAGCTGCTACGCTGTCCTGTGCAGTCCGGACGTTCCTCCAGTGCCTGGTTTCCCAGATTGCACCAGCGGCGGTCTGGCGTGCTTCACGGGGCCGATTATCGCTGACCCCAAGCCTTCATTCACTCCATGCCCCTCACGACAGCACCATGACCACGCCCTCCCCCACCCATTTCGACGCCGCCGCCCGCGATTGGGATCAGCGCCCCCTGTCGCAGCAACTGGCCGCCGTGCCCGAGCGCCTGCTGGCGCAACTGCCCTTACGGGCCAGCGACCATGTGCTCGATTTCGGGGCGGGCACGGGGCTCCTGTCCACCCCCATTGCGCCCAAAGTGGCGCAGGTGACGGCGCTGGACATGTCGGCCGCCATGCTGCAGGTGCTGGATGAAAAGGGTTTTGCCAACATCACCCCGCTGCAGCAGGACATCTTTGCGGGCCTGCCAGGGCAATACCACGCTGTCGTGAGCTGCATGGCCCTGCACCACGTGGCAGACACTGCGGCACTGCTGCGCGCATTTGCCGCCGCCTTGCACAGCGGCGGGCGCATTGCACTGGTGGACCTGTACCAGGAGGACGGCAGCTTTCACGGCGACAACCAGGCCAAGGGCGTGCAGCATTTCGGTTTTGCACCCGAGGCCTTGCAGGCGCTGGCCGAGCAGGCCGGGTTGATGGACATCGCGTTCAGCGAAATCCTGCGGCTGCAGCACAGCAATGGTCGGGGCTATCCGCTGTTCCTGATGACCGGGCGCAAGCCTTAATCGCACCGCGCGCATGTCGGGCACAAAAATCACCAGCCGCAGCCAAAAAACCGGCGCAGCAGGGGCACCGCCCGACCGGGTATATCCATATGGCGAAACGGGCAGAACAAGTGGGACAGAATGAACCCCACTGTTTTCACCTCGTTTCAGGAGACGCCATGAAAGTCGACAACATTCTGCAAACCATTGGCAATACGCCGCATGTGCGCATCAACCGCATCTTCGGGCCGGATGCAAAGGTCTGGATCAAGTCCGAGCGCAGCAACCCCGGTGGCTCGATCAAGGACCGCATCGCCCTGTCCATGGTGGAGGACGCTGAAAAATCGGGCGCCTTGAAGCCCGGCGGCACCATCATCGAGCCCACCTCGGGCAACACCGGCATCGGCCTGGCGCTCGTCGCGGCCGTCAAAGGCTACAAGCTGATTCTGGTGATGCCCGACAGCATGAGCATCGAGCGCCGCCGCCTGATGCTGGCCTACGGCGCCAGCTTTGACCTGACGCCCAAAGAAAAGGGCATGAAGGGCGCCATCGCCCGCGCCGAGGAGCTGAAGGCCCAGACACCTGGCAGCTGGATTCCCCAGCAGTTCGAAAACCCGGCCAACATCGACGCGCACGTGCGTACCACGGCGCAGGAAATTCTGGCCGACTTCCAGGGCGGACTGGATGCACTCATCACCGGCGTGGGCACAGGCGGGCACCTGACCGGTGTGGCGCGCGTGCTCAAGGCCCAATTTCCGCGGCTTTTGGTGTTTGCCGTGGAGCCCACGCTCTCGCCCGTGATCTCCGGTGGCCAGCCCGGGCCACACCCGCTGCAGGGCCTGGGCGCTGGATTTATCCCGAAGAACCTCGACGTCAGCCTGCTCGACGGCGTCATCCAGGTGGACGCTGAACCGGCCCGCGAATACGCCCGCCGCAGCGCCCGCGAGGAAGGCATGCTGGTCGGTATCTCGTCCGGTGCGACGCTGGCCGCCATCGCCCAAAAACTCCCCGAACTGCCTGCAGGCAGCCGCGTGCTGGGTTTCAACTACGACACGGGCGAGCGCTACCTGTCGGTTGAAGGCTTTCTGCCATCTTGATGAAAATGGGCTCCAGCGCTTATGGATAAAGCGCTGGAAGCTATTGTTTGAATAGCAATCGGTGCAAAATCACACCAGCCCGTAAAATCCAGGCGTTTCCATTGCCCTGCCCGATCACCACGGGCCTGCAAACCCATGATCCGCCTCTCCGAAATCCGGCTGCCGCTGTCCGCGCTGGCCTCCTGCCCCGACACCCACCCGCAGGCCGCGCTGCACACCCATGCCGCCCAGGCGCTGGGGTTGGCCGATGCCGACATTGCTGCACTGCAGGTCTTCAAGCGCAGTTTCGACGCACGCAAGGCGGCGCTGCTGGCGGTGTACATCGTAGACATCACCCTCGCCAACACGGCCAGCGAAGCGGCTCTACTGGCCCGGCACGCGGACAACCCACACATCCAGCCCACGCCCGACATGGCCTGGGTACCGGTGGGTCGTGCACCAAACCCGCTGGCCGAGCGCCCCGTCGTCGTCGGCTTTGGCCCCTGTGGCATTTTTGCGGCGCTGGTGCTGGCGCAGATGGGTTTTCGGCCCATCGTGCTCGAGCGTGGCAAGTGCGTGCGCGAACGCACCAAGGACACCTGGGGCCTGTGGCGCAAGCGCGTGCTGCATGCCGAGAGCAATGTGCAGTTTGGTGAAGGTGGCGCCGGAACGTTCAGCGACGGCAAGCTCTACAGCCAGATCAAAGACCCGCGCCACCTGGGGCGCAAGGTGATGCACGAGTTCGTCAAGGCCGGAGCGCCTGAAGAAATTCTGTATGCGGCGCACCCGCACATTGGCACCTTCAAGCTGGTGAAGGTGGTGGAAAGCCTGCGCGAGCAGATCATCGCGCTGGGCGGCGAGGTGCGGTTCGAGCAGCGCGTGACCGATGTGGTGATAGAGCACGACGCCCAGGGCCAGCGCCATTTGCGCGGCCTGAAGGTGCTCAACCAGGCCACGGGTGAGACCACCGAGCTGGCAGCGTCCCATGTGGTGATGGCGCTGGGCCACAGCGCCCGCGACACCTTTGCCATGCTGTACGAGCACGGCGTGCACATGCAGGCCAAGCCCTTCTCCATCGGTTTTCGCATCGAGCACCCGCAAGGCGTGATCGACCGCGCGCGCTGGGGCCGCCACGCGGGCCACCCCCTGCTGGGCGCGGCCGACTACAAGCTGGTGCACCACGCCCACAATGGCCGCACAGCCTACAGTTTCTGCATGTGCCCGGGGGGCACCGTGGTGGCCGCCACGTCGGAGCCCGGCCGCGTCGTGACCAACGGCATGAGCCAGTATTCGCGCAATGAGCGCAACGCCAACGCCGGCATGGTGGTGGGCATCGACCCGCAGGACTACCCCACCGATCCGGCCGCATTCGAGGCCACACTGGGCGCCACGCACGGAGCAGAAGCCCTTGGCGCAGGCCAGTACCACCCGCTGGCCGGTATCGTGCTGCAGCGCCAGCTGGAATCCAACGCCTACGTGCTGGGCGGCAGCGACTACAGCGCGCCGGGCCAATTGGTAGGCGACTTTATTGCGGGCAAGCCCTCGCGCCAATGGGGCGGCGTGGAGCCTTCGTACCAGCCCGGCGTGCTGCTGGGCGACCTGCACACCGCCCTGCCCGGCTACGCCATCGAGGCCTTGCGCGAGGCGTTGCCGGTATTCGGCCGCAAGATCAAGGGTTTTGACATGCACGACGCCGTACTCACCGGCGTGGAGACGCGCACCTCGTCGCCGCTCAAGATGGGACGGGGCGAGAACCTGCAAAGCCTCAATACCGCGGGCCTGTACCCCGCAGGCGAGGGGGCCAGCTACGCCGGCGGCATCCTCTCGGCCGGTGTGGACGGTATCAAAGTGGGCGAGGCTGTGGTGCGCAGTCTGCTGGGCGCGGCGACTCCAAACCACGGCACATCCTGAGCGTCATTCTGTTTCTAAATCATTCGTATCCAGGCGCGAAGCCGCAGACGGTGCTGAAGCACGGCAAGGCGAAGCAACAACGACACGGATGGTTGAGCAATGGAATAACCCCGCTGTGCAAACGCGCAGCGCGGCGCTACAGTGCAGCAAGACGGCACCACCGTATCGGTGCATCTACCCCACCCATGCGCCTATTGCGTTCGCTGACAGCCCTGCCCCTCTGCGCGTGCCTGCTTGGAGGCTGCGCTGCCCCGGACGATCCCTCCCGGCCGCGGGTGACCACCAACAGCCTGGGCATGGAATTTGTGCTGCTCCCCGCAGGCGACTTCCTGATGGGCAGCGACGAGGGGCCCGAGCGCCTGGCACACGACTACCCACGGTACGAGCGCAGGCGCCTGACTGCGCTGGGCGATGAGGCGCCGGTGCACCGGGTCCGCATCACGCAGCCCTTTTTCATGGGCCGGCACGAAGTCACGGTGGGGCAGTTCCGCCAGTTCGTCGAAGCCTCGGGCTACACGCCCGAATCCATGGCCGATGGCACTGGCGGCTATGGTTACAACGCCGCCTACAACCCGGCCACTACCCAGCGCGGCGACGCCTTCGAGGGGCGCGACCCAAAATACTCATGGCAGAACCCCGGCTTTGCCCAAGGCGACCGCCACCCGGTGGCCAACGTGACCTGGAACGACGCCGTGGCGCTGGCCGCATGGCTGAGCCAGCGAGAGAACGCGGTGTACCGACTGCCGACCGAAGCCGAATGGGAATACGCCTGCCGCGCGGGATCGCGCACACGCTACCCTGGCAGCGATGCGCCCGAGGCCTTGCTGGGCATTGCCAACACCTTCGACGCCGATGCCGCCACCTTCTGGCCCCGTTGGCAGGCCTATGCCCTAGCGGGCCACGATGGCCATGCCTTCACCGCGCCGGTCGGAAGCTATCCGGCCAACGCCTTCGGACTGCATGACATGCTGGGCAATTTGTGGGAGTGGACGGCCGACTGGCACAGCGACACCTACTACGCGCAATCACCCCTGGACGACCCACAGGGCCCGCAAAACGGCGAGGTGCGCGTGCGCCGTGGTGGCTCCTGGCACACCTGGTCGCTGTATGCGCGCTGCAGCTTTCGCAACTGGAACTCGCCGCAAACGCGCTACACCCTGGTGGGCATCCGGCTGGTGCGCGAGGCGCCACCTGCACGGCCCTGAACACGCGCCGCCCATGGCGGCGCTTGCGCCATCAGCCCTTTTGCGCGTTCTGCAGCGCGGCGATGCGCTCTTCAATCGGCGGGTGCGTGCTGAACAGCTTGCCGATGCCACCAGCGATGCCCATGGCCGCCATGCTCTTGGGCAGCTCGGCCGGGTGCACACCGCCCAGGCGGGCCAGAGCGTTGATCATGGGCTGGCGGCGGCCCATGAGCTGGGCGGCGCCGGCATCGGCGCGGAATTCGCGCTGGCGCGAGAACCAGGCGACGATGATGGCGGCCACAAAGCCCAGCACGATATCGAGCACCACGGTGGTGACCATGTAGCCGATGCCGGGGCCCGAGCGGTTTTCGTTGTTCTTGTTCAGGAAGCTGTCCACGGCATAGCCGATCACGCGCGAGAGGAAGACGACGAAGGTGTTCATCACGCCCTGGATCAGCGTCATGGTGACCATGTCGCCGTTGGCGATGTGCGCCACCTCATGGCCGATCACGGCCTCGACCTCCTCGCGCGTCATGCTTTGCAGCAGGCCGGTGGAGACGGCCACCAGGGCCGAGTTCTTGAAGGCGCCCGTGGCGAAGGCATTGGGGTCGCCCTCGAAGATGCCGACCTCGGGCATGCCGATGCCGGCCTTGTCGGCAAACTTGCGCACGGTCTCGACGATCCAGGCCTCGTCCACCGAGCGCGTGCCGTCGATGATCTGCACGCCCGCGCTCCACTTGGCCATGGGCTTGCTGATCAGCAGCGAAATGATGGCGCCGCCAAAGCCCATGACCAAGGCAAAACCTAGCAAGGCCCCCAGGTTCAGGCCGTTGGCGGTGAGGTAGCGGTTGACGCCGAGCAGACTGGACACGATGCCGAGCACGGCCACGACAGCGATGTTGGTCAGCAGGAACAGAAAGATTCGTTTCATGGTGCTTGCACAAGCGTGCAGGTTTATCAAGGTTTCAAAAGGTGGGGACGACCGTGCGTGGCTTCAAGCCGGGTGGGCTGCTGCGCGGCGAAAAACCGAAAGATCATCATAAAAGGAAACCGCGTCGTTCCCATGGCACCAGCCCGGTACCCCCATGAGAGGCAAAGGAACAAAAGGTTTCTGCACCCAAATACCCGGCTGCAGCTCCGCAGCCAGCCAGGCATCCGTTTGCGCTATTGTTTCAATAGCGATAGGCGCTTGATAGACATGCGCTGTGATGCCTTTACGGGGCACGACCAGTTTTTCCATCAGCGCATGGCCGACGAGCAACAGCCGCGCCTGCGCCCACAGCGGCCGCAGGTCAATGAAGAGGCGGCGCCAGTCGCGCGCACGCAGCGCCTGCCACAGCGGCGCGGGGGCATCGAGCACGGCGCCGTTTTCATCAAACAGCGTGAGCGCATCGCGCAGCGGCCCGCGCACCGCCCCCACGCCCTGGGCAGCGATGGCCTGGGCCTGCAGCTGGTTCATGCGCCGCTTGGCCTGCGGCAGGTGCAGCCAGACCAGACCGTTGAAAAAATCGTGCAGGTTGTCGCGCGTGGGAACCTGGCCGGTGGTGAAAATGAACTGCTCGTAGGCCGAGCCCGGCGGCAAGGCTGTCTGCGGCACAAAGCGGACGGGTGTGGCGGCATGGCTGTCCAATGCCTGCGCCACGCTGGCACCGGCCTTTAAGTGCTGCGCCAGCGGCTCGCCCACCGCACGCCACGAGGCCAGCCAGGGGGCGCTCCAATCGATCGCAGCGAAATCTAGACCAGCCGCCACGGCAGCGCTTCACCCGCGCGCAGAGGCTTGAGCTCGGCCTCGCCAAAGGCAAAGCTGTCGGGCGGTGTCCAGCTTTCGCGGCGCAGGGTGATGGTGCCCTGGTTGCGCGGCAGGCCGTAGAAGGCGGGGCCGTGAAAGCTGGCGAAGCCCTCGAGCTGGTCCAAGGCACCCGCGCTGTCGAAGACCTCGGCGTACATCTCCATGGCGGCGTGCGCGGTGTAGCAACCGGCGCAGCCCGTGGCGTGCTCCTTCAGATGTGCAGGATGGGGGGCGCTGTCGGTGCCCAGAAAGTACCGGTCTGATCCGCTGGTAGCCGCCTGCACCAGGGCCTGGCGGTGCTGCTCGCGCTTGAGCACGGGCAGGCAGTAGTAGTGCGGGCGAATGCCCCCCGTAAAGAGGGCGTTGCGGTTGTAAAGCAGGTGGTGCACGGTGATGGTGGCAGCCGTATAGGGGCCCGCCTCCTGCACGTACTGCGCGGCTTCCTTCGTGGTGATGTGCTCGAAGACGATTTTCAGCTCGGGGAAGTCGCGGCGCAGCGGGATGAGTTGCTGCTCGATGAACACGGCTTCACGGTCGAACAGATCAATGTCGGGGCTGGTCACTTCGCCGTGCACCAGCAGCAGCAGGCCCGCCTTCTGCATGGCCTCCAGGGTCTTGTAGGTCTTGCGCAGGTCGGTCACGCCCGCATCGCTGTTGGTGGTGGCGCCCGCAGGGTAGAGCTTGGCGGCGACCACACCGGCTTCCCTGGCACGCGCAATTTCATCGGGCGGCAGGTTGTCGGTGAGGTAGAGCGTCATCAGCGGCTCGAAAGCGACGCCTTCGGGCACGGCGGCCAGGATGCGCTGCTTGTAATCACACGCCTGCTGGGCCGTGGTCACGGGCGGGCGCAGGTTGGGCATGATGATGGCCCGGCCAAACTGGGCGGCCGTGTGCGGCACGACGGTGTGCAGGGCCTCGCCGTCGCGCACGTGCAGGTGCCAGTCGTCGGGGCGGGTGATGGTGAGGGTGTCTTGGGCGGCGGTCATGGCTGCCATTGTCCCATCACTCCCCCGCCCTGGCGCCTGGCGGACCCGCCAGGCTTCACCCGGGGGCGGGCTTATTCGGGGTCGAATCCGGCCAGATCCAGGGCCTCGCGCAACGAATCGAGCGCGTCGCGCACCAGGAAGGTTTCCGCATCATCGCGGGAACACGCCCGGATGGCCTCATGGCTGATCTGCTTGACGAACTGCGCCAGTGCCTGGGCATTCTCGGACGTGAGTTCGGCGGTGATGACCACGGGTTGTTTCATATTCAGCTTCTCGTTCAGACCATGTTGGTCACGCCGGGGGATTCCAGTGCCCTGCATCTTACCGGCGCCACCGCAAGCCAGCGCCTGGATGCAAACGCAAAAACGGCACCCGAAGGTGCCGCTGGTTCGGTAACCGTTTGCACTCAGTGCTGCAGGATCTTGTTCAGGAAGTCCTTGGTGCGCGGCTTGCGGGCGTCGGGGTTATTGAAGAACTCTTCCCTGGAGCAGTCTTCGAGGATTTTTCCGCCCACATCCATGAAGATCACGCGGTGGCTCACTTTGCGGGCAAAACCCATTTCGTGGGTCACACACATCATGGTCATGCCTTCGTTGGCGAGGCCTACCATCACATCCAGCACTTCGCCGACCATTTCGGGGTCGAGTGCCGAGGTGGGTTCGTCGAACAGCATGACGATGGGGTCCATGGACAGCGCACGCGCAATGGCTACGCGCTGCTGCTGGCCGCCCGAGAGCTGACCAGGAAACTTGTCCTTGTGGCCCGTTAAACCCACGCGCTCCAGCATCTTCAGGCCGCGCTTCTTGGCGTCGTCTGCGCTGCGGCCCAGCACCTTGATCTGTGCGATGGTGAGGTTCTCCGTCACCGACAGGTGCGGAAACAGCTCAAAGTGCTGGAACACCATGCCCACACGCGAGCGCAGCTTGGGCAGGTCGGTCTTAGGGTCGTGCAGCGGGATGCCATCGACCGTGATCTCGCCCTTCTGAAAGGGTTCGAGTGCGTTGATGGTCTTGATCAGCGTGGATTTGCCCGAGCCCGATGGGCCGCACACCACCACCACTTCGCCCTTACTGATGGAGGCCGTGCATTCGTTGAGCACCCGTACCGGGCCATACCACTTGGATACGTTCTTGAGTTCGATCATTTCTTGTTCCTCAATCCAATCTCTTTTGCCCGCTTCAGCGGATGATGGCGATCTTCTGGTGCAGGCGCTTGACCGTCCAGGAAAGGGCGTAGCACATCACAAAGTACAGCACCGCCGCGGCCAGGTAGGCCTCGATGGGGCGTCCAAAGTTCTTACCGGCTACCTCGAAGCCCTTGAGCATGTCGTAGGCGCCGATGGCGTAGACCAACGAGGTGTCCTGGAACAGGATGATGGTCTGCGTGAGCAGCACCGGCAGCATGTTGCGAAACGCCTGCGGCAACACGACGAGCTTCATGTTCTGGCCGTAGGTCATACCCAGCGCCTGGCCCGCGTACACCTGGCCCCGCGGGATGGACTGGATACCGGCGCGCATGATTTCACTGAAGTACGCGGCCTCGAAGGCAATGAAGGTAATCACTGCCGACACCTCGGCGCCAATGGGCCGACCGATGATGGCGGGCACCAGCAGGAAAAACCAAAGAATCACCATCACCAGCGGAATGCTGCGCATGCCATTGACGTAGATGGTGGCCGGCATATCCAGCCACTTCTTGCCCGAAAGCCGCATGAGCGCCAGCAAGGTGCCGAAGAACACACCGCCGATGGTGGCCACCACCGTGAGCATGAGGCTGAAATACAACCCCTTGAGCACGAAGTTGGAAATCAGGTCCCAGTTGTAGAAGGAAAAATCCAGTTGCATATCAGTGACCTCCCCCGCTCGCGGCGACCATGCCCGGAACCCGTGCACGCTTTTCGACGAACGCCATGATGCGGTTGATGGCAAACGCCGAGATCACGTAGAGCGCCGTCACGGCCAGATAGACCTCGATGCCGCGCGAGGTTTCTTCTTGTGCCTGCATGGCGAACATCGTCAGCTCGGCCACCGACACGGCAAACGCCACAGACGAGTTCTTGAAAATATTCATGGTCTCGCTGGTCAGCGGCGGGATGATGATGCGCAACGCCATCGGCAGCAGCACATAGCGGTAGGTCTGAAACGTGGTGAAACCCATGGCCAGCCCGGCGTAGCGCTGGCCGCGTGGCAGCGCCTGGATACCTGCACGCACCTGCTCGGCAATCCGCGCCGAGGTAAAGAAACCCAGCGCAAAAACGACCAGCACAAAACCCGGTACGCCCTGCAGCACCGGGAAGAAAGTGGGCAGCACGTGGTACCAAAGAAAAATCTGCACCAGCAGCGGGATGTTGCGGAACAGCTCGACCCAGGCATTGCACAACCCCACTACCACGCGGCGCCCCTCCAGAGTGCGCAGCGTGCCAATGACCGCGCCCAGCACCAGCGCCAGCGCCAGCGCCAGCAGCGATACGGACACTGTCCAGCCCCAGGCCGACAACAACCAGTCCAGATAGGTGATGTCGCCGCCCTTGCCAAAGCAGCCTGGCACCGCCTGGCGATCCAAGGTGTCTTCGCAGAACACCTGCCAATCCCAGCTCATAGGATTCCTTTCATGTGACGGCCTACGCCGCGCAACAAAAAAAGCCCCCCCGAACGCATGGCTCGAAGGGGCATGGGATCGCTCCGATTACTTCTTGGCGTAGTCTTCCATGGGCTTGTCGTTCGGATTTGCCCAGGCGTTCTTGGTGGCTTCAGACAGAGGCAGGCCGATCTTGGTGTTGGTGGGCGGCACAGGCTGCATGAACCACTTGTCGTACAGCTTGGCCAGCGAACCATCAGCAATCTGGCGCTTGATGGAATCGTCTACAGCCTTCTTGAAGGCCGGGTCATCCTTGCGCAGCATGCAGGCAATGGGTTCGACCGACAGCACCTCACCCACGATCTTGAAATCGGCCGGGTTCTTGGACTTAGAAATGTTGGCGGCCAGGATGGAGCCGTCCATCACGAAGGCGTCAGCACGGCCGGTCTCCACCATCAGGAAGCTGTCAGCATGGTCCTTGCCATAGACTTCCTTGAAGTCCAGGCCACCGGCGCGTTCATTCTTGCGCAGGGTCTGCACCGAGGTGGTGCCGGTGGTGGTGGCCACGGTCTTGCCGTTCAGGTCCTTGATGGCAGCAATGCCCGAGCTGGCCTTGACCGCCATGCGCACTTCTTCCACATAGGTGGTCACGGCAAAGGCCACGTCCTTCTGGCGAGCGGCGTTGTTGGTGGTGGAGCCGCACTCCAGATCCACTGTGCCGTTGGTGACCAGCGGGATGCGGTTTTGCGAGGTCACAGGCTGGTACTTGGTTTCCAGCTTGGCCAGACCGAGCTGCTTTTGCAGGTCGGAAATGATGTGCTCAGCCATCTCGGTGTGAAAACCGACGTACTTGCCATTACCCAGCGTATAGGACAGGCCCGAGGACTCCCGCACGCCCAGTGTGATAGTGCCAGAGGATTTGATCTTGGCCAGGGTGTCATTGGCCTGTGCAAAGGCACTGCTTGCAGCCAGAACGGTGATGGCTGCAGCCAGCAAATGTTTCTTCATACTTGTCTCCTTGTGGGTAAACGGGAAAAGAGTTGATTCTAGAGAGTCGTCACCTACGCTGCACAGCGTGGCAAACCCTCACAGAATCGGGCATTGTGCAACGCCCCCGCCAAGGCGCTGCACAAAATCAAAACGGAACGAAGTCGGTGGGGTACTTCCAGAAGTCGCGCAACAGGTAGCTGATGGGGAGGTTCAGCGTTGTATTGTTGGGCGGGATAGGCTTGGCAAACCACTTGTCGTAGATGGGGTTGATTTCGCGGCTGGTGATCAGGCGGCGCATTTCCTCGTCCACCAGTTTCTTGAAATCCACGTCATCCTTGGGCAGCATGATGGCCAGGGGTTCGGTGGTCATGAATCGCCCCACCACCTTGAGAGCCTTGGGGTCGGGGCGGTTGGCGGCCAGACCATAGAGCAACACGTCGTCCATGAGAAAGGCATCGGCTTCACCCGTCTCCACCATCTCCAGGCCTCGGGCGTGGTCAGGGGTTTCCAGAATGGTGATACCCATCAGCCGCTCGCGATTGGCCTGCTCGGCCGCCTTGAGGGGCGTCGTGCCCTTGGTGGACACCATCTTCTTGCCCATCAGATCTTCCACCCGATTGATGGGGCTGGACGCCTTGACCAGCAGACGCGCGCCGGTGATGAAGTGCGGAATAGTGAATGTCACTTTCTGGCGCCGCTCGGCATTGTTGGTCGTGGAGCCGCATTCCATGTCGGCTTTGCCCTGGGCGACCATATCAACCCGATTGGCCGGAGTGACTTGCAAAAACTGCACCGGCATGTTCTTCATGCCGGTCTTGCGGCGCACCACATCGGCCAGGTGCAGACACAGGTCCACGGCATACCCGATGGGCTTGCCTGCGGCGTCCAAATACGAGAAGGGGACAGAGGACTCACGGTGGGCAATGACCAGTGCGCCCCCTGCACTCACACGCTCAAGCACCGTCGCAGCGCCTGCAGAGCCTGCAGCGCAAACTACGGCAAGGCCCCAGGCCCATCCTTTTAATGCGTTCATGTGGATTCTCTTGTTCAGCATCGACCTGGTTCAGGTCATGAAAATGGTCGGCCTCGTGCCTTGTGGACACTTCGCACCGGCACACTGTGAACGCAATTTCCGCATTCCGGCAATGAAACGGCGTCAAGGGGCGGAATAGTACGTTCCGTCCAGGAGCAATTCCAATGCCGAATATGCGCGGCGTTATGCAAATAAATTATGCGAGCGCCGCACCCGCAGGGCCACTGGCCTGCGCCTGCAGGTAGGCCCAGAGCGCCTGAGCCGTGCCTTTGGGCTCCTCCTTGCCGGTGGGCCGCTCGCGGTAGGCACGCACGTCCATCACCATCTGCAAATTTTCCATGCCGGGTGGCACTGCGCTCACCAAGCGGCGGGCGCGCAGTTCTTTCTTGACCGCGCTGTGGGGCAGAAAGGCCACTCCCTGGCCTTCCAGCGCCATGGCCTTCAGGCCTTCGGCCATGTCGGTTTCGTACACCCGGTCGAGGTGGATGGCCGTGCCCGACTGTTTGAGGATGAGCTCTGTCACCCGTCCCAGGTAGGCGCCCGGCGCGTAGCCCAGGTACGGCAGCGGCTGACCCGGTTTACCGGGCAGGCAGTACAGCGGCCGCCCCTCGGAATCGGGCTTGCTGTAGGGCGACAGCACCTCCTTGCCCAGGCTGACCATCTCGTAGTGGTTGGCATCGAGCTGAAAAGGCTGGGATTCATGGTGGTAGGTGACCAACACATCGCAGCTGCCCTCCACCAAACGCATCACGGCGTCATGCACATTGAGTGCAATGAGCCGACTCTTGAACGGGCCGAACTGGTTGTGCAAACTAGCCACCCACGCCGGAAAAAACGTGAATGCCAATGTGTGCGGCACGGCAAACTCGATCATGTCCTGGCTGGACGTGCTGTGCGCGCGCAGCATCGCACGGGTATTTTGCAGCGCCTGCAGCACCTCCAGCGACTGGTCGTACAGCGTCTTGCCCGCCGCCGTCAGGCGCGTGGGATAGGAGCTGCGGTCCACCAGATCGGCGCCCGCCCAGGCTTCCAGGGCCTGGATGCGGCGGGAGAATGCCGGTTGCGTCACATGGCGCAGTTGCGCTGACCGGCTGAAACTGCGCGTTTCAGCCAGGCTGACAAAATCTTCAAGCCACTTGGTTTCCATCGGCACATTATCCGCGCGCCCGGGCGTCCCCACAGACCCGGCATGCACACGCCGGGCCGCTGCGTACGCAGAATAATCACCGCATAATGCAACGCTACGCCTGCCTTGCGCAGGCATGCGGCCTTGCACGCCGTGCTTCAGAACCTCCCACGCGACCTGCAACCATGTCCTCCCATCACCCCGCCGCGCCCGAGCGCCCGGCTGCGCCTTCCATCCCTGTCGCCGCCCCTGCCCAAGCCCGCTTTCTGGGTCTGGAAGACTGGCTCACCGTGATCGTCATGGCAACCCTGGCCCTCATCACCTTTGCCAATGTGCTGGTGCGCTATTTCACTGATTCTTCTATTGCCTGGACCGAGGAAATTTCGGTCTTTCTGATGATCGTGCTGGCCATGGTGGGTGGCTCGGCCGCCGTCGCGCGCGACCGCCACATCCGCATTGAATACTTTGCCGAGAGCGGCTCGTTGAAACGGCGCCAGCGGCTGGCCCAGCTGGGCGCACTGATGGTGGCGCTGCTGTTTGCCACAATGGCCGTACTCAGTGTGCGCCTGGTGTGGGACGACTACCGTTTTGAAGAAACCTCACCCGGCATTGGTGTCCCACAGTGGTGGTATTCGATCTGGCTACCGGTGTTCTCCACGCTGATTGCCCTGCGTGCACTGGGCCATTTCGTACGCAGTGGTCGCAAGGCCCGTCAGGAGCCTGCGGCATGACGGCAACCTTGCTGTTCGTGGCCTTTGCGTTGCTGATGCTGGCCGGTGTGCCCATCGGCGCTGCGCTAGGCCTGGCAGGTGCCACCGCTATTGCTGTCGCCAATGCCGATTCACAGTGGTTTGGCCTGCTGGCCGTGCCGCAGAATTTTTATGCCGGTCTGGGTAAATACCCCTTGCTGGCTATTCCGATGTTTGTGCTGGTGGGGTCGATCTTCGACCGCTCGGGTGTGGCGCTGCGGCTGGTGAATCTGGCGGTGGCCGTGGTGGGGCGCGGCCCCGGCATGCTGCCGCTGGTCGCGATTGGCGTGGCCATGTTCATGGGCGGTATTTCGGGCTCCGGCCCGGCAACGGCGGCAGCCATTGGCGGGGTCATGCTGCTGGCCATGCAGCGCGCAGGCTACCCGCCGGCGTATTCGGCCAGCGTCGTTGCGGCGGCCGCATCCACCGACATCCTCATCCCCCCCTCGGTGGCCTTCATCGTCTATTCGGTGCTGGTACCAGGCGCCTCGGTACCGGCGCTGTTTGCCGCCGGTATGGTGCCAGGCATTCTGGCCGGTTTGGCGCTGGCTGTTCCCACCGTGTGGCTCGCTCGGCGCCACCGCATGGGACAGCTTGAAGCGGCCCTGCCGCGCCCTCCTTTCTGGCGCAGCCTGCGCGA
>NZ_BAAGQN010000007.1:284176-306085 GCF_054783455.1 Simplicispira piscis | reverse complement strand
GATGGTCATTCACCGCACGATCCGCGTGCGCGACCTGTTCGAGATCCTGCGCGAATCGGGCGAGCTTTCTGCCGTGATTTTGCTGGTGGTTTCGCTCGCCGCCATCTTTGCGTTTTCGCTCTCCACATTGGGCGTGATCGACCCCATCACCAACGCCATCGTGCACTCTGGCCTGGGCGAAGGCACGGTGCTGACGCTGCTCATCCTGATGCTGATCGTGCTGGGCATGTTCCTGGACGGCATCTCGATTTTCCTGATCTTTGTGCCGCTGATGATGCCCATCCTGCAACACTACCAGTGGGATCCGGTGTGGTTTGGCGTAATCCTCACGCTGAACGTCGCCATCGGTCAGTTCACGCCGCCGATGGCGGTGAACCTGATGGTTTCGAGCCGTATTGCCGGCGTGCGCATGGAGGACACGACGCACTGGGTGCTGTGGCTGGTGGGCGCGATGTGCCTAGCCATGCTGGGTGTGATTCTCTGGCCGCAGTTGGCGCTGTGGCTGCCAGCCTATCTGGGTTACTGATTTTTCACAAGGAGACTAAAACCATGAAACTGCGTACCTTCCTCACCTCGGCCGTGGCCGCCGCCTCGCTGCTGGCCCTGAGCAGCCCCGCAGCCTTGGCGCAAACCGCCTACAAGAGCGAATACCGCCTGTCGTTGGTGCTGGGCACAGCCTTCCCCTGGGGTAAAGGCGGCGAGCTGTGGGCCAACAAGGTGCGCGAGCGCACCAGCGGCCGCATCAACATCAAACTCTACCCCGGTGTTTCGCTGATCCAAGGCGACCAGACACGCGAGTTTTCGGCACTGCGCCAAGGTGTGATTGACATGGCAGTGGGTTCGACCATCAACTGGTCACCCCAGGTCAAGCAGCTCAACCTGTTCTCGCTGCCTTTCCTGATGCCCGACTACGCCGCCGTGGATGCGCTGACCCAGGGCGACGTTGGCCAAACCCTGTTCAAGACGCTGGACAAGGCCGGTGTCGTGCCGCTCGCCTGGGGCGAAAACGGCTACCGCGAGATTTCCAACTCAAAGAAACCCATCAAATCGCCCGACGACCTCAAGGGCATGAAGATCCGCGTGGTCGGCTCACCGCTGTTCCTCGACACCTTCAGCGCCCTGGGCGCCAACCCCACGCAGATGAGCTGGGCCGACGCCCAGCCCGCCATGGCCAGCGGCGCCGTGGACGGCCAGGAGAATCCCTTGGCCATCTTCACCGCTGCCAAGCTGCACAGCGTGGCGCAAAAGTACCTGACGCTGTGGGGCTACATTGCCGACCCGCTGATCTTTGTGGTGAACAAGGACATCTGGAACTCCTGGACCCCCGCCGACCGTGAAATCGTGCGCCAGGCCGCCATCGAAGCGGGCAAGGAAGAAATCGCCATTGCCCGCAAGGGCGTGATCGAGGCTGACAAGCCCTTGCTCAAGCAAATTGAAGGCCTGGGCGTGACGGTGACCCAACTCACGCCCACCGAGCGTGCGGCCTTCGTCAAGGCGACCCGCCCGGTGTATGACAAGTGGAAGAGCCAGGTGGGCAACGACTTGGTCAACATGGCAGAAAAAGCGATTGCGGCGCGCAAGCAGTAAACACAGCGCTGCGCAACCAAACTACCCCGCTTCGGCGGGGTTTTTTATGTTCGCCCCACACGGACGCACATTTGCAGAAACAGGCTCCGCCACGAGTCGATGGTCCACGCCAGGCCACAGCCGTGGTTATGCGCAAAACTATGGACTTTATGCAGTTGCGCATTGATAATGCACGTCTACGCCCTGCGCCATGGGCTTGCACCACAAAACCATGGCACAGGGCGTTTCTACGCGCGCAGCCAGCCCACGAAGCTGCGCTCCCCGCAGTGCTGATGAACTTCTGAACGCCGCCGGCCATCGGGCGGCGTTTGTCCTTGTATTGCGGTTTTTCCGCACCACGAAAGCAGATCCATGCGCCAAGAAAGCGACTTCATCGGAGTCAAGACCATCCCGCCCGCGGCCTACTGGGGGGTCCACACCGCCCGCGCGGTCGAGAACTTCCCGATCACCGGCCACACCGTAGCCCAGATGCCCGAACTCATTCGCGCCTTTGCCTTTGTCAAAAAAGCTGCCGCCCATGCCAACCTGCAGCTCGGCGTGCTCAACACCATGCAAGCTGGCGCCATTGTCCAGGCCTGCGACGACCTCATTGCCGGCCAGTTGCACGACCAGTTTGTCGTCGACGTCATCCAGGGAGGCGCCGGTACCTCCACGAACATGAATGCCAATGAGGTGATTGCCAACCGTGCCCTCGAGCATCTGGGATTGCCCAAAGGCCGCTACGACACGGTCCACCCGAACGACCACGTCAACGCCTCGCAAAGCACCAACGACGCCTACCCTACCGCGCTCAAGCTCGCGACCTACTTCGGCATCCAGAATCTATTGGCTTGCCTGGCCGCCCTGCGCGGAGCGTTCCAGGCCAAGGCCGTTGAATTTGCCCCCGTCCTCAAAATCGGCCGCACACAACTACAAGATGCCGTGCCGATGACGCTGGGCCAGGAGTTCACCGCCTTTGCCAGCATGATTGCCGACGACGAAAAACGCCTGCGTGAATCGGCCTATCTGATGACCGAAGTGAACCTGGGCGGCACCGCCATTGGCACCGGCATCAACGCGCCCGTGGGCTATGTGGCCGCCGTCATTCCGAAGCTCGCCGAACTCTCGGGCGTGCCCGTCACCGCTGCGGCTGACATGATTGCCGCCACCGCAGACACCGGCGCGTTTGTCGACATCTCGGGCATCTTGAAGCGCATCGCCAGCAAGCTCTCCAAGATCAGCAACGACCTGCGCCTGCTTTCTTCGGGCCCGCAGGCCGGGGTGGGTGACATCAAGCTGCCCGCGCGCCAGGCCGGTTCGTCCATCATGCCGGGCAAGGTCAACCCGGTGATCCCCGAGGTGATGAACCAGGTGTGCTTTGAAGTGATCGGCAACGACGTGGCCATCACCATGGCGTCCGAAGCAGGCCAACTGCAGCTCAACGCCTTCGAGCCGCTCATGGGCTGGGCGCTCCACAAGAGCCTGACACACCTGGCGCACGCCTGTCGCACGCTGCAGGTCAACTGCGTCGAAGGCATTGAAGCCAACCACGCTCTGCTGGACCAGCGCATTACGGAGTCGATCACCCTGGTGACGGCGCTGAACCCGATCATTGGCTACGAAAAGGCCGCCAGCATTGCCAAGGCCGCCATGGCCAGCGGAAAGGCCATTGCCGTCACTGCCGAAGAGCTGGGCATCATGGGGCAGGTAGAAATGCGGCAGTTGCTGGTGCCAGAAAAGCTGACCCGGGTGGGGGCACTGAGCAAGAGCTGAGCGTATTGCAGGGGGTCTGCTGGAATACCCTCAGCAACCACCTGCACTTCAAGGTCAGGGGGGCCTGCAGCTGAAGCGGCCGTCCCTCCCAGCAGCCGAACGCGCACAACGAATATCCCACTTTATCAATCAGACACATTGGCTTGTCACAATTCGTAGGCACTTCTGGACGGCTTCTTTCATGCACTTTCAGTCCCACGATTTCAATCCACCTCTGACGGCTTGCGTTGCCCGCGCTCGGCATCCTGCAGCACACGTTCAGCCGTACGTTCGCTGGTCCGCATTCGCACTTGGTTTGCTGATCAGTGGCTTGCTCGCCACGGGATGTTCGGACAAAGCGCCCGCCGCGGACAAGAATGCCGCCGGCGCAGCCAAGGAGCCCACCAAGGTCGGCGTAATCACCCTGCAGTCACAAGCCCAAACGTTGACCAGCGCACTGGCCGGTCGAACCAGCGCCTTCATGAGCGCGGACATCCGGCCACAGATCAACGGCATCGTTCAAAAGCGGCTGTTCACCGAGGGGGCGACGGTGAAGGCCGGGCAGCCGCTCTACCAAATCGACGCAGCGCCCTACCAGGCCGCTGAAGCAGCCGCCAAAGCCGCGCTCGCCAAGGCGCAGGCCCAGGCGCGCACTGCCGAGGCCAACGCCAAGCGCAATGCCGAACTGGTGCGCATCGATGCCATCAGCCGCCAGGCCTACGACGAGAGTCTGGCAATTGCGGAGCAAACAGCGGCTGACGTCGCGGTGGCGCAAGCAGCCCTGGCGACTGCGCGCATCAATCTTGGCTACACGCGCATCGTCGCGCCCATTTCTGGACGCACAGCGCTCTCGAACGTCAACACAGGCGGTTTGGTGACGGCCAATCAAGTGGGTGTACTGACCACCATTTCGCAGCTCGATCCCATGTATGTGGACGTGACACAGTCGAGCAGCGATTTGCTGCAGCTCCAGCGCGATCTGGCCGCGGGCCGTTTTGAAAAACTGGGCGAAGGTGCCGTGCGCATCACGATTCTCCTGGAGGACGGCAGCAGGTACACCCACCCTGGACGACTGCAGTTTGCCGGTGTCACGGTGAACCCGAGCACGGGAGCCGTCACGCTGCGTGCGGTGGTGCCCAACCCCGACGGCATGTTGATGCCGGGCATGTATGTGCAAGCCCTGTTGCCGACCGGTATCTCCAGCGACGCGCTTCTGGTACCGCAGCGGGCCGTGACGCGCGACATTGCCGGCAAGGCCAATGTGCTGGTGGTAGGGCCAGAGAACAAGGTGGCGCGCCGCCCGATCGAGATCGACCGCGCCGTGGGCAGCCGGTGGCTGGTCAACAGTGGCCTGTCCGCTGGCGACACGGTCGTCGTGGATGGGTTCCAGCGCATCAAGCCGGGCGACACCGTAGCCCCGCAACCGGTGCAATTGCCTGACGCACCAAACCCTGCGCCGGGGGCGTCAGCGGCGGCGGCCTCCCCTGCCAGCAACCCTGCCCGCTAAGCGCAGGCCCACACCATGGCACCGTTCTTCATCAACCGGCCTATCTTCGCGTGGGTGCTGGCCATCGTCATCATGCTGGCGGGTGGTTTGTCCATCTTCACACTGCCGCTGGAGCAATACCCCGACATCGCGCCACCCAACGTGACGATTGGCACGACCTACACCGGCGCTTCTGCCGAAACGGTGGAAAACTCGGTCACCCAGGTGATCGAACAGCAACTCAAGGGCATCGACAACCTGCTCTACATGGGTTCGACCAGCGACGCATCGGGCCAGTCACGCACCACGCTGACGTTCAGCCCGGGCACCAACATCGACGTAGCGCAGGTGCAGGTGCAAAACAAACTGCAATCTGCCGTCAACCGCCTGCCCGAAGCCGTCAAGAGCCGCGGCGTATTCGTCAACAAGGGCGGCAACGACTACCTGACCACCTACAGCTTCACCTCGCCCGACCCGAACGTGAGCCAAGTGGACGTGGGCGACTATCTCTCGACCAATCTGGTCGATGTCATTGGCCGCGTCGATGGCGTGGGCGATGTGCGTGTCTTCGGCACGGGCTATGCCATGCGCATCTGGATGAACCCGGCGCTGCTGGAGAAATTCGCGCTGATGCCGTCGGATCTCATTGCTGCGCTGAACGCGCAGAACGCGCAGGTCTCGGCCGGCCAGCTGGGCGCCCTGCCCGCGCCACCGAACCAGCAGCTCAACGCCACCATCACGGCGCGCACCAAGCTCAAGACCGTGGACGAATTCAAGAACATCCTGCTCAAGGTCGCACCAGACGGCTCCGCAGTGCTGATGAAAGACGTGGCCCGTGTAGAGCTGGGCGCCGACAACCTATCCATCACCTCGCGACTCAACGGAAAGCCTGGCGCCGGCATGGGCATCGTGCTGGCCGATGGCGCCAATGCCACCTCCGTTTCCGACGCTGTGAACGCCAAGCTGGCGGAACTCCAACCGTATTTCCCCAACGGCTTAACGTCATTCATCAGCTCGGACTCCACCCCCTTCGTGCGTGCCTCCATCAAGGAAGTGGTCATCGCACTGATGGAGGCCATCGTTTTGGTGGTGCTGGTGATGTTCCTGTTCCTGCAGAACATGCGCGCCACGCTGATTCCAGCCATTACGGTGCCGGTCGTGCTGCTGGGCACCATGGGCGTGCTGTCGATTGCCGGCTATTCGATCAACACGCTGACCATGTTCGCTCTGGTGCTGGCCATCGGCTTGCTGGTGGACGACGCCATCGTGGTGGTCGAGAACGTCGAGCGGGTCATGTCGGAAGAAGGCTTGTCCCCCAAAGAGGCCACCCGCAAGTCCATGGCGGAAATCACCCCGGCACTGATCGGCATTGCCCTCACGCTGTCTGCCGTGTTCATCCCCATGGCGTTCTTCGGCGGCTCCACCGGCGTCATTTACCGGCAGTTTTCCATCACTATCGTATCGGCCATGGCGCTTTCGGTGTTCGTGGCGCTGAGCCTGACACCCGCTCTGTGCGCAAGCTTGCTCAAGCCGGTGGCGCGGGGCCAGCACGATACGCATGGCGGCACACCGCGGCGCGGGCTGCTGGGCATTTCGGACCGTTTTTTCCACTGGTTCAACAATCAGTTCGACCGCAACGCCAGCCGCTACCAGGGTGCAGTGGGGCGCTTGCTGCACAGCAGCAAACGCATGCTGCTGGTGTTCCTGGTCATTTGCGGCGGCACCGCGTTCCTGTTCAGCAAACTGCCCACGTCGTTCCTGCCGGTGGAAGACCAGGGCTACATGCGCATCCAGATCAGCCTGCCACCGGGCAGTACCGACGCGCGCCTGCAGGCGGTGATGCAGGAAGTCCAAAACTATTTCGCCAAACAGCCCGATGTGATCAGCTTCAACTCCATCACCGGCCTGAGTGGCGACCAGGCGTCGGCGCGTGGCTTCCTGCGCCTCAAAGACTGGAGCGAGCGCCAGCGACCAGACCAGAGCGCCGAGGCGATTGCCCGCAAAGCCACCCAAGACCTCACAGTACTGCGCGACGCACGCATTTTTGTGACACTGCCGCCCGCAGTGCGCGGCCTGGGCTCAGACTCGGGCTTCAACTTGCAGCTCAAGGACCTCAGCGGAGTGGGGCATGACGCATTGCTGCGCGCACGCGACCAGGTGCTGGAACTGGCCAAGGGCAACCCACAGATCCGCACGCTGCGCACGACCAACCTGGATGACAGCTCGCAGCTGGGCGTCACCATCGACGACCGAAAAGCCGCCGCGCTTGGTGTGAGTACCGCCAACATCAACAGCGTACTGTCCAGTGCCATGGGCGGCACCTATGTCAACGACTTCCTGAACGATGGCCGCGTCAAGCGCGTGTATGTGCAGGGCGACGCTCCGTACCGCATGCTGCCCCAGGATATCGGCCAGTGGACGGTGCGCAACGACAAGGGCGAAATGGTGCCTTTCAGCGCGTTTTCTTCAACCAACTGGACGTATGGGGCGCCGCAACTGCAGCGTTACAACGGCAGCCCGAGCTACGAATTCGTTGGTGACTCTGCGCCCGGCGTGAGCTCCGGCGCAGCGATGGATGCGGTCGAGGCCATCCTCAAACAACTGCCCGCGGGCGTGGGCTACGAGTGGACCGGCGCATCGCTGCAGGAGCGGCTGTCGGGCGCACAGGCTCCGCTGCTCTACGCCGTCTCGGTGCTGTTCGTGTTCCTGTGCCTGGCCGCGCTGTATGAGAGCTGGACCGTGCCGCTCGCCGTCGTCCTGGCCGTACCGCTGGGCGTGGTGGGGGCGCTGGTCTTCACCGGTGTGCGCGGACTGTCCAACGACGTGTACTTCCAGGTGGGCCTGCTCACCACCGTGGGCCTGGCGTCCAAAAACGCCATCCTGATCGTCGAGTTCGCGACGCAACTGCAGGAAGCCGGCCGCAGCGCTTACGACGCCACAGTGCAAGCTGTGCGCCTGCGCCTGCGCCCGATCCTGATGACGTCCATGGCGTTCGGCTTTGGCGTCTTGCCACTGGCGCTGGGCACGGGCGCTGGCGCCGGAGGCCGGCACGCCATCGGCACTGCGGTGCTCGGTGGTGTGATTTTTTCCACCACGCTGGGCATCTTCTTCGTGCCTGTGTTCTTCCTGGTGATCCGCAGTTGGTTTGCCAGTCGCTCACGCCACGAAGACAACGCCCCGCCGCCACCCGAAGCGCCTGTTGTGGAGGACGCCGTATGAATACGCCTCCTTTGTCGACACCCCCTGGCCCAGCGTGCGCGCCTGCACGCTCGGCACACCATGACAGCACGGTGCCGCTGTGGGTGACTGCGACCCTTGTCGCATCGCTGGCCGGTTGCATGAACCTGGCACCGCCCACACGCACTCCGGCAGCGCCCGTGCCCGCCGCCGTGGGCACCACGGCAGACGCTGTGCCAGCGCAGCCCACCGCCCAAAGCCTGGATCAAATCGAGGCCTTGGCCTGGGTCCAAGCACCCCAGTTGCGCCAGGTGCTCGCACTGGCACTCGCCAACAACAGCGACCTGCGCCTGGCCTTGACCAACATTGAAAAGGCCCGCGCGCAGTACGGTGTGCAGCAGGCCGACCGGCTCCCGACCGTGGCCGCATCGGCCCAGGCCAGCCGCACCCGGGCGGCGCAGGACCTGACGACGGCCGGGCGCGATCAGACCACCAGCCAGTTTGTCGCGCAGATCGGCTTTGCCAGCTACGAGCTCGACCTGTGGGGCCGTGTGCGCAACCTGAACGAGGCCGCCCTGCAGCAGTTTTTGCTCAGCACCGAGACCCAGCGCAACGTGCAGATCAGCCTGGTGGCCGATGTTGCCAACGCATGGCTCACACTGGCCGCCAACCAGGCCCGACTGGAACTGGCGCAAAGCACGCTCGAGTCGCGGCGCAAGGCGTTTGCCATCACACAGCGCATCTACGAGCTGGGCGCCACCTCCGGGCTGGTGCTGGCACAAAACCAGACCACCGTCGATTCGGCACGCGGTGATGTGGCCGCTTATTCCAGCCAGGTAGACCGCGACCGCAATGCGCTGCAACTGCTGGTGGGTGGCCCGGTCCCCGAAGCGCTGCTGCCGTCGCCACTGGGCAGCAACTCGCTCGGCGTTGCCGCCTTGGCAGCACTATCAACGCCTGTACCCTCCAGTCGACTGCTGGCACGCCCCGACATCCAGGCGGCCGAACACGCGCTGCGGGCAGCCACGGCAAATATCGGCGCCGCCCGTGCCGCCATGTTTCCCTCCATCAGCCTGACCGCGTCGACCGGTGCAGCCAGTAGCGAGCTGTCCAATCTCTTTGGCGCAGGTAACGGCACCTGGAGTTTTGTGCCGCTGGTGCGCCTGCCCATCTTCGACGGCGGCCGCAACCGCGCCAATGTGCAGGTGGCGCAGGCCAATGAGCAACTGGCGCTGACCCAGTATGAAAAAACGGTGCAGACCGCGTTTCGCGAAGCTGCCGATGCGCTGGCCGACCGCGCGCGCTGGGCAGAACGCCTTGAAGCCCAGGCGTCCCTGCTGGCGGCCACGCAAAAGGCGTTCGACCTGTCGGAGGCACGCTTCAAGGCCGGTGTGGACAACTATCTGTCGGTGCTGGACGCGCAGCGCAGCCTCTACGCAGCGCAGCAAACGCAGATCTCGCTGCTGCTGGCCGAGCAGGTCAATCGCGTCACGCTGTACAAAGTGCTCGGCGGGAGTTAATGATTCAACCGCACATTGATATAAAAACAATAGCTACTAATGCTTGCCATATAAGCGTTAGAGGCTAATTTCACCTGATTTTTTACACCCAGAACGGGCCTGTAGCACATCCATTGCTCAGGCGCTTGCGCCATCCCCATTTTGCTGCAGCGCCCACATCTGCGCATAACGCCCTCCTGACGCGAGCAGCACGCCGTGCGTACCGCGCTCGACAATGCGGCCGCCGTCCATCACCAGGATCTCGTGGGCATCGACCACGGTGGAGAGGCGGTGTGCAATGACCAGCGTGGTCTTACCGCGCGCCACGCTGCGCAGCTCGGCCTGGATGGCGCGCTCGTTGGCTGAATCAAGGGCAGAGGTGGCCTCGTCAAACACCAGAATGGGGGGGTTCTTGAGCAGGGTGCGGGCGATCGCCACGCGCTGCTTCTCGCCGCCCGAGAGCTTGAGGCCGCGTTCGCCCACCATGGTGTCGTAACCCTTGGGCGTGGACGCAATGAAGTGGTGGATGTGCGCAGCGCGTGCGGCCTGTTCCACTTCCTGTGGGGTAGCGCCGGGGCGCCCATAAGCGATGTTGTAGGCCACGGTGTCGTTGAACAGTACGGTGTCCTGCGGCACGATGCCTACACACGAGCGCACGCTGGCCTGCGTGACGCTGCGCATGTCCTGCCCGGCCAGGCTGATGCGGCCTTGCTGAATGTCGTAGAAACGAAACAGCAGCCGCGCCAGCGTGGATTTGCCCGCGCCCGAGGGTCCCACCACAGCCACCGTTTTGCCTGCCGGTATCTCAAAACTCACGCCGCGCAGAATGGGGCGGTCAGGTTCATAGGCAAAGTGCACGTCTTCAAAACGCACCGCCGGGCTGGTGCCAGCGGCGATGTGGAGCGGCTCGGCACCCGGTGCATCGGCCACCTCGCGCTCGCGGTCCATCAGCGTGAACATCTTGTCCAGGTCGGCGAGGTTCTGCTTGATCTCGCGGTAAATCACGCCAAAGAAGTTGAGCGGGATATAGATCTGGATCATGAAGGCGTTGACCATGACCAGGTCGCCCAGCGTCATGCGGCCATCGGCCACACCCTGCGTGGCGCGCCACAGCATGGCCACCAGCGCGGTGGCAATGATGGCCTGCTGCCCGCTGTTGAGCATGGACAGCGTACTCTGGCTCTTGAGCCGCACACGGCGCAGGCCTTCCAGGCTTTCGTCGTAGCGGCGCGCCTCGAATTCTTCGTTGTTGAAGTATTTGACGGTTTCATAGTTCAGCAACGAATCGACGGCTTTGGTGTGCGCCGCAGAATCCAGCGCATTGGCCTCACGCCGGAACTTGGTGCGCCACTCGGTGACGACCACCGTGAACGCGATATACACCACCAGCGCAGCCAGCGTGATCCAGACGAACCACATGTCAAAACGCGAACCCAGGATGGAGAGCACCAGCACCACCTCGACCAGCGTGGCAACGATGTTGAACAGGGCGAACGAGATCAGCGACTCGATACCGCGCACGCCGCGCTCAATGTCGCGCGTCATGCCGCCCGTCTGGCGCTCCAGGTGAAAGCGCAGGCTGAGCGCGTGCAGATGCCGGAAGGTGGTCAGGGCAATGCTGCGCGCCGCGCCCTGCGTGGCCTTGGCGAACACCAGCTCGCGCAATTCGGTGAACAGCGAGGTGGTCCAGCGCAAGGCCCCATAGCCCAGCAGCAGCGCGACGGGCACCACCAGCAGCGCAGTCACGGCGCCAGGGGGCACCGCCATCGCATCGACCAGTTTTTTGAGCAGCAACGGTACGCCCACATTGGCCAGCTTGGCCCCCACCATGAAGGCCAGTGCGGCCAGCACGCGCCATTTGTACTGCCACAGATAGGGCAGCAAGCGACCCAGGGTGGCCCAGTCAGAATGGGTGCGCACCGGGGCGCCGGGAGATGTTGGGGGAGAGGATTCGCCGTGGTGGCGCATGAGGGACAATTCTGTTGGTTACTTCTACCGAGATTGTGCCCATGTCCGACACCCCCAGCCGCACCTCCGCCCCATTACCCACCGACAAGGAACTGGTGCTCAAGGTCATTCCCATGCCGGCCGACACCAATGGCAACGGCGACATCTTCGGCGGCTGGGTCATGGCCCAGGTGGACCTGGCCGGCTCGGTGCTGCCCGCGCGCCACGTGCAGGGCCGCATGGCCACCGTGGCAGTGAACGAGTTTGTCTTCAAGCACCCCGTGCGCGTGGGTGACATCCTGTCGTTCTTCTCCAGCGTCAAGCGCATCGGCCGCACCTCGATCACGGTCGACGTGGAGGTCTTCGCCGAACGCTTTTCCGAGCAGGGCAACTATGTCAAGGTGACCGAGGCGCTGGTGACCTATGTGGCCATTGACGCCGAAGGCCGCCCACGCCCCCTGCCCGTGCGCTGATTTCAGAAGCGGGAAAAATCGGGCGCGCGCTTGGCCAGAAAAGCCGAGACCGCCTCGGCCAGTTCGGGGGAGCGCAGGCTCTCCTGCAGCGCCTGGCCTTCGCGCTCCAGCGCGGCCTCCAGTGCCGCCTGGTGGCCCTGGCGCAGCAAATGCTTACTACGGCGCAGAGGGCCGGGGGCCATCTGCGCCAGCGTGTCAGCGGTGCGCTGGGCACGCTCCATCAAACCGGCGGCGGGCTCCACGGAGGTCACCAGACCGGCCCGGAGCGCTGTTGCGGCATCGAAGGGCTCGCCCAGCAGCACCAGTTCGCTGGCCAGCCGCATGCCTGCGTTCAAGGGTATCCAATAGCTGGAGCCGAACTCGGGTACCAGGCCCAGCTTGGTGAACGGCATTTGAAAGCGCGTGCCCTCGGCGGCATAGACAAAATCGCAGTGCAGCAGCAAGGTGGTGCCGCCGCCGATGGCCAAACCGTGCACCGCAGCCACCAGCGGTTTTCCAAACGTCGTCAGGCGCCGCAGCAAACGCGCCAGCGCCGACTGCGCGTAGTCATCGGTCAGCAAGCTCGGCTGTATGCCCTTGAGGTTGGCACCCGAGCAAAACGCATCACCCGCGGCACTGATCAGCACCACGCGCACTTCGGGGTTCTGGTCGGCCTCGGCCAGATGGGCTTCGAGCGTGTTGAACCAGCGGTCGTCCATGAGGTTGCGCACCCCGGCTTGGCCAAAACGCAGGTGCAGCACCTTGTGCTGGATGTCGGCGGTGAAGTGAACGTCCATGGGGTCTCCGAAGGGGTTAGGGTTGCGTGAGGGGGACGAACGTAGAGCTGCGAGGGGTGCGTCATTCGGGCGCCAGAAACATCTGCAATGCGTGGGCGGCCAGTTCATCGAGCGAGAGGCGCCCCTCGGGGCGATACCACTGCGCCGCCCAGTTGAGTGCCCCAAAAATGAACAACCGGGCCAGGCCGGGTTCTGTGCGCAACGCACCTGCGTCGTACAGGGCGTGCAGCACGGGCATCCAGGGGGCTTCGTAGACCGTCTTGATTTGCGCAATGGCCTCGCGCTGGGCAGGGGTGAGCGAACGCCACTCGTACAGCATCACCGGTACAAAATCGCCTGCTGGGCCGAGCAAAATTTCACAATGGTGGCGCACCAGAACCGCGAGGCGCTCGCGCGGGCGATCATCGCCCAGCCCCATAAGGGCTTGCGCCTGGCTGCGGACGGCGCGCTGCATGCCCTCTTCCATCACGGCGTAGAGCAGCGCGTTCTTGCTTTCGAAATGGTAGAAGGGCGAGCCGCTGCGCATGCCTGCCGCCGCCGCGATATCGCGCGTACTGGCCGCATCGAAGCCCTGGGCACGAAAAAGCCGCGCCGCGCCGTCGATGATGAGCTGGCGGCGGTTGCCTTCGTCGCGCTCGTCCAGAGTCTTGCGGGGCCGCCCCCGGCGCCGCGTCGCCACAGGCATGTCAGGCACCACAGCGGGCCCGGACGAGGGATCAAGGGGTTGGGCAGACATGCCCGGCACGATAGCCGGGTTTGGTTATTTCAGCAAGCAAGTGCTTTGCAAAAAGATCCTGCAGCGGTTGATCCGCCGCAGGATGCGGATCAGGCAGCGATGGCGACCGCCTCGGGGCTGCGTGCACCCGTGCCGCGGGCCGGGCTGCTGGCCGTTCCCACGTCAACTTCGCCCGAAATCTGGCCGCCCTCCTCGATCACCAGTTTGCCGTAGCGAATCTTGCCGCTCACCTTGCCAGTACTGTAAATCACCAGCTTCTGCCGTACCGTGAGCGTGCCGCTGAAGTCCCCCCGGATTTCGGCGATATCAATATCGGCCGAGCCCCGGAAGGCCCCTTGCTCAGAGATCTGGATCACGCGCGAATCCATGGTGGCTTCGACGGTACCTTCCACCACCAGGGTGTCGCAATCGGTGATCTCCACACCCTTGAGTTTGATGTTGGGGCCCACGGTCAGCTTGCTGCCTGTGCTCTCGACCGGCGCCTTGGTGTTGACCACGGCTGCCGAGGACGTTTGGCTGGTGTTACCGGCAGGGTTCAGTCCGTTGGCATTGCCCTGCGCAACGGCGGGCTGGCGAGGCTGGAAGGTTTCGGGTTCACGCTTGCCAAAGAAGGGGTTTTGCACGGCCATGGAATCTCCTAGAAAAGACACCATGATGAACACCGATCGATGCAAAAGCTGCCTGTATTGCGCAAGAACGGTAACCAAACGGTTCGATGCTTGCATGCGCTTGCAGTCTTTGCAGCAGCACACATGCGTGCCACCGGCCCGTGCAGTCGATCGTCAGGAAACGATGTAGGCGGCCGCCCCGGCCGACATCATCTGGCCGTCGGGCCCCAGAAACTCCATGCGCGTGGTAGCCACGCGCGAGCCCAGGCGCAGCACCTGCGCGCGCAGCTCGAAATGGTCGCCAATGCCGGGTCGCAAGTAGTCAATGCGCAGGTCGATGGTGCCCAGCTTGGCAAAGCGGTGCAGGCGCTGCAGGGGTTCCTCGTCCATGTGGCGGGCACCGATGGCGGCCATCACGGCGAGCCCGCCCATGGCATCCAGCCCGGCACTGATGACACCCCCATGGATGCGGTTGTAAGCAAAGTGGCCCACCAACTCGGGCTTCATGTCGATACGCCCGACGACTTGCTCGGGCGCCATGCTCACGATCTTCAGCCCCAGAACCTGGTTGAAGACGATCTTTTCCTCGAAGATGGACTTGAGCCCGGCAATGAACTCAGGCTCGAAGGGTTTGACCGGCGCGGGGGTTTTGCTCATGGGGGTCCTGCAAAGGAACGGTGCCGGCGCACGGCGCTGACATCGATTGCTTCTGTTTTAATAGCTGCTAGCGCAATATGCATAAGCGCTAGAGGCCATTTTTACCTAAAAGTGCTGTGTGTGCACAGAATTGCAGGACACCGGATCCGGCCTGCGGCGCGGGCCGCCCGAGCTCAAGCCTTCAGCACTGGCTGAAATCAGGCTTTCTTTTGGCCATGAACGCCGTGAAAGCTTCGCGCGCAGCGGGTTCGCCCAGCATGCGGCCAAAGCTTTCACCTTCCTCGGCCATGCGCGCAAGCACGGGCGCCGTCTGGCCCAGCTTCATCAGGCGCTTGGTCTCGATCAGCGAGGACAGGGGCTTGGCCGCCAGCTTGCGGGCCTGGGACTGGGCGATAGCGTTGCATTCAGTGGGAGGCACCACGCGGTTGACCAGGCCCACTTCCATCGCGGCCTCGGCCATGAAGGGCTCGCCCAGCAAAAGCGCCTCGGCAGCGCGGTGGTAGCCCAGCATCTGCGGCACCAGCAGGCTCGACGCCGCTTCGGGGCACAGGCCCAGATTGACGAACGGCATGGAGAACGCAGCGTTATCGCCCGCGTAGACCAGATCGCAGTGCAGCAGCATGGTGGTACCGATGCCCACCGCCGGACCACAGACCGCAGCCACCACGGGCTTGGGAAAGGTGGCGATGGCGCGCAGGAAACGGAACACCGGCGAGTCCTGCGAGGCCGGGGGCTGCTGCAGAAAGTCACCAATGTCATTGCCGGCGCTGAACACGGCCACATCGCCCTGCAGCACCACGGCACGCACGTCGGTTCCTGGGGTAGCCGCCTCGAAGGTTTCAGCCAGGGTGGTGTACATGGCGCGGGTGAGGGAGTTCTTCTTGTCCACCCGGTTCAAGGTGATGGTGGTCACACCGGCTTCGGTGTGCACCAGGATGTCGTTTTGGATTGCGCTCATGGGACGGGTTCCTGAAAAATGGAAAACAGGCTGGACACGCGGGAGATGCGGCCCTATTCCTTGTAGTAAACAATCTGGTGGCTGGTGGCGAGCATGGTGCCGCTCTCGCTCCACAACTGCACCGTCTGGTCGAAAAAGCCATTGCGGAATTCCTGCGCACGGGCCTGCCCGAGCACATGGCCTGTGCCGGTGGTCGCCAGCTGCGCCGCGCTGGCATGGAAATACACCGTGATCGACACCGTTCCCGCAGGCACGTGCACTGCGCGACGCAACCAGACGCGCGGGAAGAACACATCGGCTAGCGCGGCCAGCGCACAAAAATCAAGGGGCCGCGGCGGGCTATCGCGCATCCAGACCTGCGTCAGGCTGCTATCGCCCTGGCCATTCCATTGCCGGGGCAAGGCGCCCGTCACGGGGCGCAGGTCGTAGCGGCTAAACCATTCGATGCCCGGTGCGGGCGGGTAGGCGTCCAGCCCTTCGGGGCCGGGCACGGTAGGCATGGCCACATCGGCCAGGCTCCAGGTCTCGCGCCGCACGGCCGTGACGGCCGTGGCGGTGGTGGTGACCACCTGCTCGCCCTGCGCGTCCGTTTGCAAAATGGACACGGTCCAGTGCTGCGTGGAGCGGTTGGTACGCACCGGCGTGGCCTGCACGGTGAACGGCCCGGTGGACAGCGCCCCCGCATAGTTGACAGTGAGCGAGAGCGGATCACCCAGGCGGTCCGGGTGCAGCAGGATGGCCCGCAAGGCCGTGGCGGCCGTGATACCGCCAAAAGGCCCGACCATGTTCCAGTACGCTGGGCTGGTGTGCCCCCGCAAAAGGCCCGGGGCGGTAGATTCAAGCACCAGGGCCTGGTCAAAAGAGTGGGGTGTCGTCGTCATGCTGGACAGTGTGCCGCTAAATCACTACTTATACCGTCGTGCCGGTGACTGGCAGCCCGGCCAACCCCAACAGGTCGGCCACGGCGCGCGGCCACAGCGTCTGGCGAAACTGCTCGCGGAAGAACCCGAAATGCCCAATGCGCAGGGCGTTGATGTCTTCGGGCGCAATGCGCTCCACCCGGGCCGGGGCATTGCGGTAGAGCTTGACCAGGCTGTGCGTGCCGCGCAGGGTCATCAGCTCGTCATCGCTCATCCACAGCGCCAGCACCGGAAAGCGCACGGCGGCATAGCTTTGCGCAGCGGCAGGGCCTTCGGCCCCCACGCTGTAGGTGGGATGAAGACACCAGCGGCGCCATTGCAGGATCACACCGGCAGGCAAGTCGCCCACCTTGCGCAACGTGCGCCCCGGAAAGTAGCCCCACAGGCGCGTGGCCAGCGGCACCAGCACCCACCAAAAATACGGCACCATGCGTTTGAGGCGGGGCGCGTTCTCACGCCAGTAGCCGCTGCCCGCCGCCACGCTGAGCAGGCCATCGACTTGGCCGGGGTTGCGCAGCAGGCCGGGTAGCTGCGCGCCCAGGCTGTGACCCAGCAGGTACAGCGGCTGCTCGGGCAGGGCCGCGCGCGCAGCCGAGATCACAGCCTCGTAATCGCGTGCCCAGTCGAACAAATTGGCGCGCACCTCGCGCATGGGGCCGACGAGCGAGTCGCCATGGCCCCGGTAGTCGAAGGTGGTGACGCGAAAACCCTGCCCCGCAAGCCACTGCGCGAATGCCGCGTAATAGTCCTGCCGCACCCCCATGGCCCCGCCAATGACCACGCTGGCACGCACCGCGCCCTCGGGCTCGAAGACGCTCAGCGCCAGGGTGGTCGAATCATCGACCCGCAAGCTCTGCTTGTTCATGCTGTGTCTCCTGTCGATCACGCTGCTCTGCGTCAGCTTGAGTTTCAGAACACTCCGCCCTCAAGAAAGGGCTTACACCCTGCCCTCAAGGGCGTAGCGAGCGGGTGTCAGGCTAGGCGGACGGAGCGCAGCAACCGGAACGTACTTGCGGTACGTGAGGATTGCGAGCACCGCCCAACGACGCATGACGCCCGCGCAGTAGCCAGTTAAACGGCCTCGAAGATGCCGGCGGCGCCTTGGCCTGTGCCTACACACATCGTCACCATGCCGTACTTCAGCTTGTGGCGGCGCAGCGCGTGCACCACCGTGGCGGCGCGGATGGCGCCCGTGGCACCCAGCGGGTGCCCCAGCGCAATCGCCCCCCCCATGGGGTTGACCTTGGCCGGGTCCAGGCCCAGGGTGCGCACCACGGCAAGCGACTGGGCCGCAAAGGCTTCGTTCAATTCGAACCAGCCAATGTCTTCGTGCTGGAGGCCGGCATAACGCAGCGCTGCAGGAATCGCCTCGATGGGGCCGATGCCCATGATCTCGGGCGGTACGCCGCGCGCGGCGTAGCTCACAAAGCGCGCCAAGGGCGTCAGGCCAAACTGCTTGACGGCCTTTTCACTGGCCAGGATCAGCGCACCCGCGCCGTCGCTGGTCTGCGAGCTGTTGCCGGCCGTGACGCTGCCACGGGCGGCAAACACGGTCTTGAGCTTGGCCAGCGCTTCAAGCGTAGTGTCGGGGCGTGGGCCTTCGTCCAGGTGCACGGTGCGCTTCTTCGCGATCACTTCGCCGGTGGCGAGGTCGGGCGTGCGCTCGGTGATCTCAAAAGGCGTGATTTCGTCGGTGAACTCACCGGCCTGCTGGGCCTTGACAGCGCGCAGGTGCGATTCCAGCGCAAACGCATCCTGGTCTTCGCGCGAAACTTTCCATTGCTGGGCCACTTTTTCCGCCGTCAGGCCCATGCCGTAGGCAATGCCGATGTCCTCATCACGGGCAAACACCTCAGGGTTGAACGAAGGCTTGTTGCCGCCCATGGGCACCATGCTCATGGATTCAGCGCCGCCAGCGATCAGCACGTCGGCTTCGCCCACGCGGATGCGGTCGGCAGCCATCTGGATGGCCGTGATGCCCGAAGCGCAAAAACGGTTCACCGTGACACCGCCCACGGGGTGGGAAAACGCCAAACCCATGGCGATACGGGCCATGTTCATGCCCTGCTCGCCCTCGGGAAACGAGCAGCCGATGATGGAATCCTCGATCGCCCTGGGGTCCAGCGTGGGTACCTGCAGCATGGCGCTCTTGATGGCGGCGACCAGCAGGTCATCGGGGCGGGTGTTGCGGAAGTAACCGCGGCCCGAGCGCCCGATGGGCGTGCGCGTGGCGGCAACGATATAGGCTTCCTGGACTTGTTTTGCCATGGGGTACTCCTTCAGTTCTTGGGGCGGCTGGAGGGAATCCAGGCCCAGGTAAATTCACATTGCACCGGCTCGGCGCCGGTTTCGTCGGTCACGGTGACCTGCACCTGCACCTCGCCCTTGTCGCTTTGCTGCATCAGCGCGCGCTGTTCGACGGTGAGGGTGGCGACTGCACGCAAGGCGCCCTGGGCGCGTTTCTTGAACGCCACCTTGAGTTCCTTGGCCAGCGGCAGGCAGTCGTCGCGCACGTTCATGCCCACCACCATGCCGGTGGCCGTTTCGGCCAGCAGCGTCATGGCGGCGGCGTGCACGCCGTGGATATGGTTTTGCACGCGGCGCTGGTTGGCTACGGCCACTTCCACACGCTGCGGCGTCAACGCCACGTACTGCAACCCCGCTGTACCCGTGAAAGGCACAGCGCGGCGCAGCACCAGGTTGCGCGCCCAGGGGCGGGCAACCGCAGGCACCCGGTCGAGCTGGCCCAGGGTGCGGGCCAGCCGGTTGGGGCGTGTGGCCGCGAGGGTGGCAGCAGCGCGGCCCATGTCAGTTGCGAACCGGCTTGCCGGTGCTGAGCATGCCCAGGATGCGTTCCTGCGTCTTGGGATGGGTGATCAGGCTGCAGAAGGCCTTGCGCTCCATGGCCATGAGGTATTCCTCGCTGACCAGGGAACCGGCGTCTACGTCGCCGCCACAGACCACGCCTGCGATCAGGCTGGAGATGTGGAAGTCGTGTGCACTGATGAAGCCGCCGTCGCGCATGTTGACCAACTGCGCCTTGATGGTGGCAATGCCGCTGCGGCCAGCCACCGAGAACAAGCGCTTGTGCGGTGCACGCCAGCCGCCCCGGGCCATCGCCTTGGCTTCGTTCAGCGCCACAAACAGCAGCTCGTCCTTGTGCGGCACGATGACATCGCTCTCGAGCAGGTAGCCCAGTTTGCGCGATTCCAGCGCACTGGTGCCCACCTTGGCCATGGCGGCGGCGGTGAAACCTTCGGTCAGGAAGGGCAGCACGTCCTTGGACGTGGACTGCGCCATGTTCTCGGCGGCGCGGCGCGCAATGTAGGTCAGGCCACCAGCGCCGGGCACCAGGCCCACGCCCACTTCGACCAGGCCGATATAGCTTTCCATGTGCACCACGCGGCGGGCCGAGTGCACGGCCAGCTCGCAGCCACCGCCCAGCGCCAGGCCACGAATGGCCGACACCACGGGCACACCGGCGTAGCGCAGGCGCAGCATGGTGTTCTGCAGCTCTTGCTCAGCGCCCTCAATGGCGCTGACACCGGCGATCATGAAGGCCGGCAGCATGGCCTGCAGGTCGGCACCGGCGCTGAAGGGCTCGTCGCCCGACCACACCACCACGGCCTTGTAGTCCTTCTCGGCAATATCGACCGCCATGGCTAGACCCTCGGCCACGTCGGGGCTGATGGCGTGCATCTTGGTCTTGATGCTGGCGATCACCACTTCGTCGTCCAGCGTCCACAGGCGGATGGCGTCGTCTTCGTGCAGTGTCTTGCCCGCCGTCTTGTAGTCGGGCAGGGTTTCGCCCAGCAGCGCCTCGGGGAAGTGCTGGCGCTCGTACACGGGCAACTGGCGGCGTGCAATGAATTTCGCCTTGGATGCGCTCCAGGAGCCTTGCGCGGTGTGCACGCCACCGGCCTCGGCCACGGGGCCCTTGAAGACCCACTCGGGCAGTGGCGCCTTGGACAGTGCTTTGCCCGCGTCGATGTCTTCCTGGACCATCTTCGCCACTTCAAGCCAGCCAGCCTCTTGCCACAGCTCGAACGGACCCTGCTTCATGCCAAAGCCCCAGCGCATGGCCTGGTCCACATCGCGGGCGTTGTCGGCTATTGTTGAAAGGTGCACGGCGGCGTAGTGGAAGCTGTTGCGCAGGATGGCCCAGAGGAACTGGCCCTGCGCGCCCTCGGCATTGCGCAGGAGCTTGAGGCGCTCGGCAGCAGGTTTTTTCAACATGCGGCCGTACACCTCGTCGGCCTTCTGGCCGCCGGGCACGTACTCTTCGCCTTCCAGATCAAAACGCAGAACGTCGCGGCCCACCTTCTTGTAGAAACCAGCCTTGGTTTTCTGGCCCAGGTTACCCAGCTCCAACAGCTTCTTGAGCACGGCGGGGGTTTCAAAACTGCCGTAGAACGGGTCGCTCTCCTCATGGAGGTTGTCCTGCAGCGTCTTGATCACGTGGTTCATCGTGTCCAGACCCACCACATCGGCGGTGCGGAAGGTGCCGCTGCTGGCGCGGCCGAGCTTCTTGCCGGTGAGGTCGTCCACCACGTCGAAGCTCAAACCGAAGTTCTCGACCTCCTTCATGGTGGCCAGCATGCCGGCAATGCCGACGCGGTTGGCGACGAAGTTGGGGGTGTCGTGTGCGCGTACCACACCTTTGCCCAGGCCGCTGGTAACAAAGGCTTCGAGCTGGTCGAGCACCTCGGGGGCGGTGGTGGGAGTGTCGATCAGCTCCACCAGCGTCATGTAGCGCGGTGGGTTGAAGAAGTGGATGCCGCAAAAGCGCGGTTTGATGGACTCGGGCAGCGCTTCGCTCAGTTTCGTGATCGACAGGCCCGAGGTGTTGGATGCCACGATGGCGTGCGGGTTGACGAAAGGCGCGATCTTTTTGTACAGATCGAGCTTCCAGTCCATGCGCTCGGCAATCGCCTCGATGATGAGGTCGCAGTCGCGCAGTTGCTCCAGATGCTCTTCGTAGTTGGCCTGGCCGATCAGCGCTGCATCGTCCGCCACACCCAGCGGCGAGGGCTTGAGCTTCTTCAGGCCTTCGACGGCCTTCATCACGATACCGTTCTTCGGACCTTCTTTGGCAGGCAGATCAAACAGCACCACGGGCACCTTGACGTTGACGAGATGCGCAGCAATCTGCGCGCCCATCACGCCTGCGCCGAGAACGGCGACTTTCTTCACTTGGAATCTAGACATCACTATTTCTCCATGGAGCCGCGCTGCAAGCGCTGGACTCCGTTGTCGGACACCCCGCGACTGGCGCCGGGCGGACTGGGTGGTTTACTGGACGCGAACCCAGGTTTGCGTGCGACCGAAGGGGCCAATGGAGCCGCGCACTTCCA